>JBNKUQ010000038.1:5222-28957 GCA_050298695.1 Cellvibrionaceae bacterium | reverse complement strand
GCGGTACAACCTATGCTTGGAATGGTGAGTTTGGACAACTTGACTATCACACTCTGCCACCATTTCCGCAGCTTGGCTCAGCAAATAGCGCTGATGTTTTTCCTTCAGAAAATACTAACTTTAGCTCACTCACATTAAATAACATACTTATTATGCCGCCTAATTTTGTCCAGTCGGGTAGTGTCGAGGTCAGTGGACAGGATCTCGCGGGTGCAAGACGCGTGATTGATTATTTACTTGATGACGGGAATCAGTCAGGTGTACCTATTTATATTTACGAGCACTGGCAAGAAGCAATTAGTGGTAATTTGAGTAATGCGGAATGGCAACGCTATCATGACGTTACAACAGGACAGTATCATCAATGGTTTTTAAATTATTACCGACAATTAAAAAATTATTACAATCACGTTGATTTTAGAGTCATCCCTGTAGGCCCAATTATTGCGGACATATTACAAAATGAAGACTTGCAGGTATCGAGTTTACGCTTTAATCAATTATATGAAGACAATGCTCCTCATGGCCGACCCAATTTATATTTTCTAGCTGGCCTGATAACCTACCAGGCAATGTATGGGCAGAGGGTGGCAAACAATTATCGACCACCAATCGATACGTATGGCGGTGTCAGTAGAGAGATCGCCAATGATTTTAACGCGTTAAATACATTTGTCTGGCAGCGCCTCCTAGCTTATAACGCAGATGGTGTACCTATTTGGCCTTGATCAAAATAGCTTAGTCATGATGGCTGAGAAAGGTAATTAAATTTTATAGACAATCTTTATATCTTATCAGCCAGCAGTGATGTATTTTAGGATTACGCTTGAAATCTGGGTCTAATGTTTTTTCAGTAATACACTCTATTGCATACTTTTGTTCAAGCATTTTATCTAATTTAAAACTACGTAAATTATTAGAAAAAATAAGCGTGCCGCCAGGATTGAGCAGATCCATACAACGATGTACTAAATCGGCATGGTCTCGTTGGATATCTAATACATCGATCATCCGTTTGGAATTGGAAAAGCTCGGTGGGTCTAGCATAATTACATCAAAACCCTGACGACATTGTTTTAACCAAACTAAACAATCTTCCTGCACCAGACTGTGGCGTTTGAGATTAATATGATTGGCTTCAAAATTTTTTCGTGCCCAATCGATATAGGTACGGGACATGTCAACACTAACACTACTTATGGCTCCCGCTAACGCTGCCTGCACTGTTGCGCTGGCGGTGTAACAAAATAAATTTAAAAATTGTTTGCCTGCCGCTAACTGAGCAATACGCTTGCGCACGGGGCGATGATCGAGAAAGAGCCCACAATCCAGATAAGACCAAAGATTGACAAGTAAGGTAGCACTCCCCTCTTTTACAGCGATCAAAGCCCGATTTTCTTGACCATCACTGAGTTTTTCGTATTGTTGTTTGCCCTTATTTTGTCGACGCTGCTTAATGAACAAGCGGTGCTCATCGACATGCAGAGCCATCGTAATGGCATTGAGAGCTTCGTTAAAACGCACCTGTGCTTTACGCTCATCAATATTTTTGGGAGCGGCATATTCTTGTACATGTACATAGTCGCCATAAATATCAATAGCAACAGCATACTCTGGGATGTCGGCATCATAAAGGCGATAACATTCGATGTTGTTTTGCTTTATCCATTTACTCAGTTGCTTTTTATTTTTGAGAAGACGGTTATAAACCATCTGCGTACCAGGACTAAGTTCTTGCTCATCATGGACACTATCACTTTTATCAAGATGTTTATAAAACGTCTCGGGAGCGATATCAAAACATAACAACTCGGCGGGTAAAGTACCGTTCCAAAATTTATATTTTTTTCGAGCACTAATACCTATATGCTTTGCAAGAGCGAGATTAGAAGTAATGACACCCGCCTGCCATCCAAGAAATTCTTCTCGTAACATCTTCCCTAAGTGCTGATAAACAGGCTCAAGTAATTTTTCTTCACCCAGGCGTTCGCCGTAAGGTGGGTTACAAATAAGAAGACCTTTTGGCATGGTTTTATGGGTTGGTTTACTAAATTCTTCAATGGGTTTAACGCTTACCCGAATAAACGCTTCCAGCCCTGCCCGTTCGATATTTTCTTCCGCCGCTTGAATCACTTTCCAGTCTTGATCGTAGCCTCGCGCTTCAAAATCTTGCTCACGTAAGGTCGTTAATCCTTTGCCTCTTCGCGCTTGTGCTTCGTCAATGAGTGTTTGCCATTGTTTGGGGTCAAATTGTAGCCATTGGCTAAAGCCCCAGTCTGTTGATTTGCGCAATAGGCCCGGCGCGATATCGGCGGCCATCATCGTGCCTTCGATTAACAAGGTGGCCGAACCACACATAGGGTCTAGGAGATACCCACCTTGAGTCAGGGTTTCTATAGCGTTGGCGCGAAGCAAAATGGCACTGGCGAGATTTTCTTTTAGAGGGGCTTGGCCCTGTTTCTGTCGATACCCCCGCCGGTGAAGACTTTGGCCAGAGAGGTCTAGGCTGATGTGTAACTTATCTTTACTCAAGCGCGCGTTGATAATGATATCAGGCGCTTGTTTACTAATGGAGGGGCGTTGTCCGTGAGTCTTTTGAAAGCGATCGACAATGGCATCTTTGACGCGTACCGCACCATATTGCGTATTGCGAATCAGCGAGTTGGTGCCCACAAAATCCACCTTAAAGCTACCATCGACCTTCAGGTGCTCTTCCCAAGCGATATGGTTAACACCAGAGTACAAGCTATCATCACTCTTAGTGTCGATGGTGGCGAGCGGTAGTAGGATTTTGTTGGCTAGACGGGACCACAGGCAGGCACGGTATAAGTCAGCTAATTGGCCACTAAAATAGACACCCGCTAGGGTTTCTCGAACCTCAGACATACCGAGCGTCTGCAACTCATTAAATAAGAGAGATTCTAGGCCTTTTGGGCAAGCGGCAAAGTACTGTGTATTCACTTATTTTTTTACCGCCAATTCAGCAATAGCACTTGCTGCAGCATTCACCAAATCAGGTCCCCGATAGATAAAGCCGGTATAAATTTGCACAAGATCAGCCCCTGCTAGAATCTTTGCCGCAGCATCTCTACCCTGCATGATGCCACCGACCCCGATAATAGGTAGACGACCCAAGTGGCTGCGCAGTTGGGCAATGACTTCAGTGGAGCGATTTGTTAAGGGCGCACCACTCAAGCCACCGGCTTCATTGGCAAAAGGACTGCCACTCACAGCGCTTCTATCCAATGTGGTATTGGTTGCGATCACACCATCAACTTCGTGAGCGAGAAAGGTCTCGCTAACAGACTTGATCTCCTCATCGCTCATATCAGGCGCAATTTTCACCACAACGGGCTTGTAGGCATTATGTTCGGCAGACAAGGCTTGCTGTGTCGTTTTTAAGCCCTCAAGGAGTTGCTTTAGGTTGTCGCCAAATTGTAGTTGGCGTAACCCTGGCGTGTTGGGTGATGAGATATTAACGGTAATGTAATCCGCATAAGGATACGCTTTTTCCATGGCGATTTGGTAATCACTTAAAGCTTCTTCCTCAGGAGTGACTTTATTTTTACCGATATTGATCCCCAATACACCTTGGTAGCGACGACATTTAACTCGCTCTACTAAGTAATCAACCCCTTTATTGTTAAACCCCATACGGTTAATAATGGCTTCTTCAGGCGTTAATCGAAATAAGCGGGGTTTCTCATTGCCTGATTGGGCTTTTGGCGTCACTGTGCCGATCTCCACAAAACCAAAGCCAAGTTGCCCCAAGGCATTAAAATAGTCCCCATTTTTATCCAAGCCGGCTGCTAATCCCACAGCATTTTCAAAGCGTAGCCCCATCAACTCAACGGGATTTGTCGTCATTTTGGGGGTAAAAAGAGAAAGCAGATGTAGGCGCTCTCCCGCGCCAAGCATCTCAAGACTTAGCTCATGGGAGGTTTCCGGATCAAGAGAAAACAGGACTTTGCGGATTAATGAATACATGGAGTCAAAAGTTATTGAGGATGGTCAGTTAGGCGTGCAAGGATACTGGAAAGGTTGGTTTGAGTCGACCTCAAAGAAGGTAAACGGTACACTATCGCTGTTTACCAGGAATAATTAGCTATAGTTATTACTAGTCCTATTAAATGAATAAAGGACACCTTAAATATAGTGTCAGGAGAGCTTAGATGTATTGTGGTAAAAAAAATGCCTTAGGGGCTTTAATTTTATTATTATTGATCATTCCATTTCATATCAGCGCCGGCAATATTTATAAATGTAAAGTTAATGGCCGCATGGTATATACCGATAAACCATGTGATGGGGAAATAGTCAATTTACCCTCAAGCAATATCGCTGATGGAAATGCAACGACGACAACTTACAACAGTACAGAATGGTATTACAATGCGTCTGGCTACCAAGAAGCCTTAAAACTGAGCCAGCAATATAATGCCCCTATCTTTATTTTCTTTGAAGCCAAATGGTGCAGTTATTGTCGTAAGCTTGAAAAAGAATTGCTCCACTTAGCTGAAGCTAAAACGGCACTACGACCTTTTATTACTGTCCAAATTACTCCTGACGATGGCCCTGCCGAATATAAACTATTCAAATCCTTTGGTGGTACAGGTTACCCAACTATATATATACAAAAAAATAATCAAGCAGAACCCCAAAAAACCTATTTACAAAAGAAACAAGGCAAGGAATGGCGTACTAAAAGCGTAGCTGAATTTAAACGTCTACTTGCGGGTTATTTAAGTTAACTTTAATTTTAAAGGGACACAATGAAAATATTGATATGGATTTTAGCCATCATCTCTTGTAGCGCCTATGCCGCCGATATCGATCTTGTCAAAGTCGACAAATCAGAACGAGTTATGCAACTTCTCTCGAGTGATAAAGTAATAAAAGAATACTCTATTGCATTGGGAGCCAACCCTAAAGGAGATAAGCAACAATAAGGCGATGAAAAAACTCCCGAAGGTATTTACTACCTCGATTATAAAAAAGAAGATTCATCCTTTTATCGAGCAATGCACATTAGCTACCCCAATAAAACAGATATCGCTCAAGCTAAAAAGAAAGGCGTTTCCCCTGGTGGCTTTATTATGGTTCATGGGCAAAAAAATGGCTGGTCGTGGTTCTCCCCTTTCACGCAATTATTTAACTGGACAAATGGTTGCATTGCAATTACCAATAAAGAAATGGATGAGTTTATGTCCCTGGTTAAGGTAGGCACTAAAATTAAAATCGAATGGTAAAAATACTCAGAAAAACGCTTTAAAACTAAGTCTATTTTGAGGATAAACCAAAGAGTAATACCAAACTGTTTTATAATGTTTATATTTTTGGACTCATAAATTCAATTAGAAAATCTATTAATGCCCGTGTTCGCGCTGGGATAAATTCTTTTGCGGGATAAACTAAATAGACAGGTAAGCCTGCCAGAGCTTGATAATTAGATAATACTTCAACCAATCTACCCTGCTGAATATCTTCGCGTACAATAGCATTGTCTATATTAAGAATACCCATACCATTAATCGCTGCCGTAATAAGTGCATTAGCGTCATTAATCGCTAGCGGCCCTTTTACCGTGATACACTCCTCTTCACCACTAGGGTTAATAAACCCCCATATATTCATATTACTTTTACTATTTCGATAATATAGACAGTGATGATTAAGTAAATCAATAGGCTTTTGTGGTGTCCCGGCTTTTTCAAGATAATCCGGACTAGCACATAGCTGCCACTTTAATTGACCAAGTTTACGTGCAATCAAACTGGAGTCATCCAAGTGTCCTATACGGATAGATAAATCAACTTGTTCGGCAATCAAGTCAACAAAACGATCTTCCAGCTGTAGATTAATTTCTACATTTGGGTATTGTTGTGTAAAAAATTTTAATAGAGGTAGCAAGTGAGTACGACCTATGGCATTTGAACATGATATTTTGAGCTGGCCATTGATTTGTTGCTGATGGTTATCACTAATTGATTCAATTGACTTTAGAGCCTCCTCAACTTTCCGAGCTTCGACCAATATTTCAGTACCAACGGTGGTTAAAGATAATTTTCTGGTTGTACGCTGAAGCAAACGAGCACCGACTTTTTTTTCCAGGCTAGCTAATTGTTTGCTGACAGCTGCCCTCCCCAACCCCAACTGTTGAGCGGTTGCAGACAAGCTACCGTATCGCACAATTTGTGAAAAAAGGAGAAGGCCAGTGCTGTAGTCTTGTTTCTGCATATGAACGTGATAAACAGTAAATGTTTCCAAAAAGGAAACAAATTAGTATTGATTCGCTATCTAGTCAAGAAATTGTTTACTAATTTATTATTCCGTCAACGTAATAAACCAGTGAGAAAAAATGCTATGACAAAGAAAACAATGCAGGCTGTACAAATTCACCAGTATGGCAGCAGTGAAGTGTTATCCCTAAATACGATTGATGTGCCTACAGTGGTAGGTAATGACGTTTTAGTAAAAATACATGCCTCTGCGGTAAACCCCGTAGACTGGAAAATAAGGGAGGGTTATCTCGAAGGCATATTAAAACATGAATTACCATTGACTCTGGGCTGGGATGTTGCAGGTGAAATAGTAGCTATTGGGGAACAGGTAAGTGGATGGTCTATTGGTGATGCGATCTATAGTCGACCTAATCTTGCACGCAATGGCACTTATGCCGAATATAGTGCTATCGATGCGACAGAAATTGCTACAAAGCCCAAGTCATTAAGCTGGCAGGAAGCCGCTGCAGTTCCGTTAGCGGCATTAACTGCGTGGCAGGCTCTACACGAAACAGCACAGTTAAAAGCCAGTGATAAGGTTCTGATACATGCAGGAGCTGGTGGAGTTGGTATTTTCGCCATTCAGTTGGCAAAAGCATGTGGCGCCCATGTCATTACAACATGTTCGGCGCGCAATGTAGATTTTATGAAATCACTGGGGGCAGATGAAGTAATTGATTACCAACAACAGGATTTTTCAGAATGGCGAGGTATTGATGTAATACTTGATACCATGGGAGGTGATATCCAAGCTAAAAGCTGGCAGGTACTTAAAAAAGGAGGCTATCTAGTTTCCATCGTTGACACACCTAGCGAGGAGCGGGCAAAACAATATGGCGTAAGCAGTGCTTTTGTATTTGTACAGCCTAATCGAAAACAATTAGACCAAATTACAAAATTAATCGATACGGGAAAAATAAAGGTATATATAGATAGCGTTTATTCATTAGCAACGGTGCGAGAAGCACAAGAGCGCAGTCAATCAAGGCGAGCCAGGGGGAAGATTATTTTACAAATTAGTGAATGAAATAAAACAATACTGTATTTTTTTACTCCTAGTTAATATTCAGTTTTACTTGATTGATGGTTTCGCTATGGCAAGAATAGATTGTGTTAAACCCTACTGATACTTTTAAATTTATTAGTTTCCCCAAATTCAATTTTGAAGCTGCCATGCACTCCATCATGAGTAACGAAAGGCTGAAGTATATTAGCAGGAAAGCGTATACTTTTACCTTCCACTGTTTTTGCGTAAACGGAACGCGCTGACCCTTGGTATAATTTTAAATACTCATCGGCCTTAATTGATAGCGAAACAATAACTGCTGACATTTTCAACTCTCAAAAACTAACCAAACTTTAACGCATTGCAACTCCTGCTAACCTCCATCAAATCCATTAATTCGCGCATAGCCACTGAAAACATTGCGAAGTCACTTACAGTGTTCGTTTGTAAATCATGCGCAATTTTTCTCCAGCGAGAGATTAGCTGAGGATTTTCTTGCATCCATAATTGTAAAGCTTCTTCTAATTGATAGGAATTTCCCGCTAACCTAAGTAAGTTTACCGACATGACTCTTAACACTTTGTCAATATCATCAATAAAAGATTCTCTTGCCATCGCTTGCCAATAATTTTCTACAGGAACATCTGTTACTGCATGTGCAAACCAATACAAACCTAATTTATCACCTAACAAATGATGCATCCCTACCGCTTTTGAAATAGTAGACTTGCTTTCAAGTGCTGTTTCTACAATTCCTAAACCAGAAAATAAATGTCCGGGCATTGACATAGCATTAGACCATTCTTGATCTAAGCCTAAATCTTTAAAATAGTTACAGCGTTCATCCCAAAGTTTTCGCTCTTCATTACCCAAAACTTTAGGCGTCGCCTTAATAACCTCAATCACTTTTGATTCGAATGTAGAAACCACTTTTCCTGAGTCAAGCGCATTACGGCGATTCCTTAAAAACCACCGAGTGCCCCTGCGTACGCGACGCATCATACTTGCCAATAATGAAAGCTGGTCTGCAGCCGGTACTTTATAATCCAAAGACTCAACTTTTTCTTGAAAATCATCAAATTGAAAAATATCCCTGGCTGCCACATAGGCCATTGCTACTTTGTCCGCACTTTCTCCTGTAGACTCTACTAAGCGATGACAAAAAGTAATGCCCATATTATCAACCATATCATTCGCTAGTTGCGTAGCGATAATTTCTTTGCGTAAGATGTGTTGATGAATTTGATTTTTATATTTTTTGAATAACTGCTTGGGAAATGCCTTTTCTACCCAGCTAGCGATATAAGGGTTGCTAGCAATACTATCTACTGCCAACTCTTCTTTTAATTGCACTTTTACGTAACAATTCAATACAGCTAATTCTGGTCGCGTTAACCCTTCCCCACTAGCAACTCGCTCAAGAATTTCTTCATCTGATGGAATAAATTCTAAGTCACGGTTTAATCGCCCACTACTTTCTAAAGAATATATTAAACGTCGATATTCGTTGATTCTATTTAGCGACTCTCTTTCTGCTAAACTTATGGATTGTGTTTGATAATAATTATTATCCAATACCATTTCAGCAACGGTATCCGTCATTTTTACTAATAATTGATTGCGTTGTTTTTCTGTTAGGCGCCCTTTGTTCACCTCTTCGTTTAATAAAATTTTAATATTAACTTCATGGTCAGAACAGTCAACCCCTCCGGCATTATCAATAAAGTCCGTATTACAGCGACCACCGTGCATGGAATACTCAATACGTCCAAGCTGGCTCATTCCTAAGTTTCCACCTTCCCCAAAAACCTTACAACGTAATTCAGACCCATTGACTCTTACGGTATCATTGGCTTTATCACCAATATCAGTATGCGTTTCGCGAGCTGATTTTATATAAGTTCCAATGCCCCCATTCCATATTAAATCGACCGGCGATAGTAGAAGTGCAGAAATAAGCTCATTAGGCGTCAACTTATCGGCATTGATATCAAAACGCTTTTTCATTTTCGGTGAGATGGTGATCGACTTTGATGTGCGAGAAAAAATGCCACCACCTTTCGACAGAAGCTTTTTGTTATAGTCATCCCACGTACTCCTTGCAAGGTAGAATAGACGTTTTCTTTCCGCAAAGCTTGTTTTGGAGTTTGGGTTTGGATCAATAAAAATATGTAAGTGATTAAAAGCTGCGGTTAAACAAATATGCTCGGACATTAGCATGCCATTGCCAAAAACATCTCCTGCCATATCACCAATACCAACAACCGTAAAATCTTGTTTTTGAACATTGACTCCTTTTTCTTTAAAGTGGCGCTGTACAGAAACCCATGCACCACGCGCCGTTATTCCCATACCCTTATGATCGTATCCTTGACTGCCTCCTGAAGCAAAAGCATCACCGAGCCAGTGTTGATATTCTTGTGAAATACTATTGGCAATATCAGAAAAAGTAGCCGTTCCTTTATCTGCGGCTACGACTAAATAAGGATCATCGTCATCTCGCCGCACAACCAATTTAGGCGCAATAATTTTTCCATTAATTAAATTGTCGGTAATATCGAGTAAGCCTCGAATAAAATTTTTATAACATCTAATTCCTTCTTCCAGATAGTCATCTCTTCCCATTCCAGGAAATGTCTTTTTGGCAATAAAGCCACCTTTTGCCCCATTGGGTACAATAACGGCATTTTTCACCTGCTGCGCTTTGACTAAGCCAAGGACTTCTGTACGAAAATCTTCAAATCGATCCGACCAGCGCAAGCCTCCGCGTGCTACTTTGCCGCCACGCAAATGAACCCCTTCCATTGTTGGTGAATAAACAAAAATTTCATATTGTGGTCTCGGCTCAGGAATGCTTATAATTTCTCTGGGGTTAAATTTAAAACTCAGATAGGCCTTTGAACGACCTTTCTCATCTTTTTGATAAAAATTAGTTCGCAGCGTTCCATTGATTAAGTCAATAAACCTACGCAAAATTCTATCGTCGTTTAAACTCTCAACTCTATCTAATTCGCTCAACAAACTTTTATTGATTTTACGATATTGACGTAATTTACATTTTGGATCAAATAAGTGGTGAAAAAGATCAATAATTTTTTGGGTAAGATCTGGATAGTTTCTTAGTGTCTTTGCAATAGCTAACTTGCTAAAAGGAAATAGCGTTTGTTTCATATAAGCGGCGTAAGCTCTTAGGACGATAACTTCACGCCAATGAATATTGGCCGATAGAACCAAACTGTTAAAAGTATCGTTTTCAGCAGTTTGATTCCAAACTTGAGCGAATGCATCTTCAAAACGCTTTTTAATTTTATGAAAATCTGCTTTTGCGATCAGTCGACTTTTCATCTCAAAATCATGCAACCAAACCATTCCCGATTGTGTTTTTATTTTATAGGGATGTTCTCCTATAACTTTTAAACCCATTCGCTCAAGCACTGGTATAACATCGGATAATGCTAAAGGTTTGTTTTTGTGGAAAGCTTTGAAATGTATGCTTTGTTCATCAGTAGGTTCACACAACTCTAATGCCAAGGTCTTTTCATCAGATAGTGTTTCAACAACCTTGAGGTCTTTAATGGCTTGGGCTGCGTCAAAATTTTCTTGGTATGCTGAAGAAAAGGCATGTTTATAATTCTGATAATATTGTTCACCTTGCTCATCGGCATAATAATCACTTAATGCCTCTCGAAAACCTGACACCCATGTTTTAGTTATTAATTTAACTTGCTTTTCAAGATCATTGATATTCCATTTAGTTTTTACACCCTGTTTAAGTCTAAAAATAATATAGGTCCTGGATAAAATAGATTCAGAATAATAAGTGTAAAATTCATGCGACTCAGCACCAACAGCGCTTCCTAGCAAAGAGACAATTTGTTCTCGTAGATCAGTTGAAAATAAATCTCTAGGTATATAAACCATTGTGTAAACAAAATTGTCCGTCGCATCTTTACGCATAAACAAACGTACAATTTGTCGTTCATGAATATAAGATATCTCACTAATGGTTTTACTTAACTGCTCGGTATGACTTTGAAATAATTCATCCCGTGGATAGGTTTCTAATACCTGACGCACCACTTTTCCGTTGTAACTATTAATATTTGTATTGATATCTTTGTAGATAGCGTCTATTTTTTGTCGCAGATAAGGAATATTAACCACACTGGCGCGATATACACTGGAGGTATAGAGGCCTACCAGGTGATGCTGCCCAGTCAATTTTCCCTTCTCATTATAGGACTTGATAATAATATGATCTGGATAAGCAGGACGATGTACAGTTGAACGTATCGGTAACTTACTAAAACTTAATAGTCCATGATCGCGTGAATGTGTAGCAATAAATTCTATGGCAGAAGACTTTGTTAGCTGGCCTAAATTATGTGAGCAGAGTGAACTCGTATCTTTGTCATGATGTTGCACCTTGCTTGTTGCTTTGCGAGCTGCCTCGCAAAAAGTATAACCAAGGAACGTAAAATTATTTTCCATCACCCAAGATAAAAATTGCTTTACTTCATCGATTTCATCTTTTGAATAATGTTTAATTCCATTATCGGCATTTTTTTGAATAGACTCTACAGTATTAACCATCAATTTATAATCATTATTGACAATAGCGACATCTCTTAATACATCGTGAATGCCCTTTTCTATTTGTCTTAGGTCTTTTGCATTGGATATAGTATTAATTTCAAAATGTAATAGCGCTTCGTTACCATCTGCTGAGTGAGATGACTCTGCATCTAATTTTACTAAGTTGCCTTTTTTATCTCTTTGACAAAAAAGAGGAACATAGTTAACAGAACGTACCTTAATTCCGTTGAGGGTAAGCGCCATCCTCACTGAATCCATTAAAAACGGCATATTGCGGCAGTGGCCAATAACCACAGAATGCTTAGACTCCCAGTAATTTTCGCTAAAACTGGGCTTATATACCTTAACTGAAGGGTGTTTTCCCAACTTTTGTATGACTAGAAAAGCGTCATACACAAGCCCAAAGACATCTTCTACCGGGCGCCCCATTAATTCACTGATGGGATAATGCTGAAAAAACTCTGTGATAAACCCCTTTAATTCATCAGGCTTAATGCAATAGGGCTTACCTTTAATACTTTGAGTGAGTATTTTCAGTAGCTCAAGCTTATTATTTGTTGTTAGTAAACTCACATCCATCATTGTCTCCAATGCGTCATTTATTCTTAGAGCATAGTTCACAGAGATAAAGCTAGCAATTTGTGAGAGTTTTCCGTGGATGTCTTAGCAAGATAGCGTCTTTTCCGGTATGATGCCGCCCTTTTAAGATGATTTAATCCAGGAATTATTCTTCTATGTATGACTTGTCCGCTCTTACCGCCGTTTCCCCCATCGATGGCCGCTATGGCAGCAAAACTTCTGACTATCGCGCTATTTTCAGTGAATATGGCTTAATTCGCTTCCGAGTCGAGGTTGAAATCCGTTGGTTACAGTGTCTGGCTAATCACCCGGGCATTGCTGAGGTACCTTCATTATCCGAGAGTGCCAATACCCTCTTGAACTCAATGATTAGTGACTTTAGTGAAGAGCATGCACAAAGTATCAAAGCGATTGAAGCGACGACAAACCATGATGTTAAAGCGGTTGAATACTTCATCAAGGAGCAGTTTTCTGGAAACACTGAACTAGACGCTATTAAAGAATTCGTTCACTTTGCCTGCACGTCTGAAGACATCAATAACTTATCCCATGGTTTGATGCTAAAAGCTGGGCGAGCGGTCTTGGTAGAGCAACTCAAACAAACTATCGATAAAATGCTTGAATTAGCCAAAGGCTATGCGGATATCCCAATGCTCTCGCGTACCCATGGACAAACGGCATCTCCAACTACTGTGGGCAAAGAGATAGCTAATGTCATCGCACGTTTACAGCGACAACTATCCTCTATTGAAAAATGCTCTCTGTTAGGAAAAATTAATGGTGCTGTAGGCAATTACAATGCGCACTTGTCCGCTTACCCCGATATTGATTGGCAAGCTAATGCTAAATCCTTTGTAGAGAGTCTTGGTTTAGAATGGAACCCTTATACGACTCAAATCGAACCCCATGACTATATTGCCGAGCTTTTTGATGCCATTACCCGATTCAACACAATCATCATCGACTTCAACCGCGATATATGGGGTTATATTTCCCTAGGGTATTTCAAGCAGAAGACTATCACTGGTGAAGTGGGCTCATCGACCATGCCTCATAAAGTCAATCCCATTGATTTTGAAAACTCTGAGGGCAATCTGGGCTTAGCCAATGCAGTTTTTCAGCATCTATCCAGTAAGCTGCCCATTTCTCGTTGGCAACGCGACTTAACCGATTCTACGGTCCTCCGCAACATCGGCGTCGGCTTTGGTTATTGTGCCATTGCTTACGCATCAATTATCAAAGGTTTAGGTAAGCTTGAAATAAATGAAGAAAAAATCGCCGCTGATTTAGACAACAGCTGGGAAGTCTTGGCTGAGCCCATACAAACGATTATGCGCCGCTATGGTGTCGATGAGCCTTATGAAAAACTCAAGGCCTTGACTCGAGGGCAAACGATTACTGCAAGCATACTGAGTGATTTCATCGAGACCTTGGATATTCCAGAATCGGCAAAAGCGTCAATACTCAAAATGACACCTGCTAACTATATCGGCAATGCTATAGAGCAAGCCAAAGACATTAAATAATCAAAAAATCTAATCAATTATTTCAAACAAAATAATTGATTAGTCATTTGTAATCTCTATATACCTTATAAATCAATACCAAGAAAAGATTCATGATAAGTGATAGGGAAAAACTGCAAAGCGTGTTGACAGCCATCTTGAGTGGCTCCTGTTTCTAAGTTAAAGCGCATACCATGTAGGGGGCAACGAATTTCACCTTGCAAAATACTGCCTTTATCAAGAGCAGCCTGCTGGTGAGGACATTGATTTAACAACAAGTAGCGCCGCCCTTCCTCTTGAATTAGCAACAGAGAATGGCCAGCGATAGAAAACGTTTTTTGGTACCCATCGTATAAATGTATTAGTCGCTCAAGTGTATAAAATGCCATTCGTAATTACCTTCAAATTACTTTTGATAACGACAGCGTAAAGGTCCAGTTCGACATGCCGGTAATTGAACTTACTTACCACCCTGACAGCCAAACTATTTTCAATTGCCTGAAAGACCTTCCCTACTCTTGCTGGTTAGATAGCGGTAAACCCGCTTCTCATTATGGGCGTTACGATATCATGAGCGCCTTACCGGTCAAGCGCATTATTACCCTAGGAAAGACAACTCGCGTATATGAAACTTCTTGCACTGGTGAAAAATTAGAATATGAAGGTAACGAGGACCCACTTGAGCGATTAAAAATCGAATTATCAACATTAGATAATCAAGATAAGGTAATCAACGATTCATCTCTACCTTTTAGCGGAGGCGCAATCGGCTATTTTGGATACGATCTGAGCCATCATTACATTAATATACCTCAAAAAACACCACCTCTATCAAATGCCCTACCTGATATGCACATTGGGATTTACCATTGGGCTATTATCCAAGATCACCAAGAACAGAAGGCCTATATAAGTTATCTTCCCTTGTGTAGTGATGAAACGATAGATGCTATACAGAAAAGGCTGAAAAAGACGAGTACTACAGATTTTTCGGAACCTTTTTCAGAGCCAATAGTTGTCCAGCAATTAGAAAGTGCTATCAGCCGAGACCAGTACCTAGAACGTCTTAAATCTATTGACCACTATATTCGCTCAGGTGATTGTTATCAGGTTAATTTTGCGCACTATTTCCAGGGAACTTACAGCGGAAACCCCTATTCTGCCTATAGTCAACTGAGATCAGCCATGGCTTCTCCTTTTTCGGCTTTTCTCAGCATTGGCAATCAAGCCATCATGTCTTTATCCCCTGAGCGCTTTCTAAAAGTAGATGGGAATAAAGTATTAACACAGCCGATAAAAGGGACTACGCCTAGACATATTTCTCCTCGAGCGGATAAAGATAGTGCAGAAAAACTGCTGTTAAGTGAAAAGAATCGGGCCGAAAATTTGATGATTGTTGACTTATTGCGCAATGATTTGGGGAAACATTGCTTACCTGGCTCTATTGATGTCGATGTTTTGTTTGGCTTACAAAGTTTTCCCAATGTACACCACCTAGTCAGCACGATAAAAGGTGTACTGCGTCCCTCGGCATCGAGTATTGATTTATTAAGGGATTGCTTTCCTGGCGGTTCTATTACCGGAGCACCTAAAAAACGAGCAATGGAGATAATTAATGAATTAGAGCAGCAATCTCGAGGAATCTATTGCGGCAGCATTGCCTATATTAACGTTAATGGCGATATGGACAGCAATATTGCTATTCGCACAGTGAGCTGTGATGGCAAGAAGCTTTACTGCTGGGGTGGCGGTGGCATTGTTGCTGATTCAGATCCAGAAGAAGAATACCAAGAGAGTCTGGCTAAAATTAATTCAATTTTAGCCATATTAGGCCAACCCAGCATCCCTTAGAGTGATAAATCCCGTGTACTGGCTTTAATAAATTCGTTTTTTAAATCTTCGTACTCATGTACAGCCGGGAATTGTGGAAATTCGTCGATGACATTCTGTGGTGATTTAAACAAAATCCCTGCATCGGCTTGCCCAAGCATAGTCGTGTCATTGTATGAATCACCAGCAGCAATAATTCGGTAGTAAAGGCCTTGTAAAGACAATATCGACTGACGCTTTGGATCTTTCTGTCGTAAGGTATAGTCAATAACGCGCCCATTAGGATCAACTTCGAGGCGATGGCAGAAGAGTGTTGGAAAACCTAATTGTCGCATTAAAGGCTGCGAAAACTCATAAAAGGTATCTGAAAGAATAATTACCTGAAACCGTTCACGTAGCCAGTCCAAAAATTCTTTCGCCCCTGGCAACGGGGATAATGTAGCAATCACTTCTTGTATTTCATTTAAGCCTAAATTGTGCTCATCGAGTATCCTGAGTCGCTGTTTCATAAGGACATCGTAATCGGGAATATCACGGGTAGTCGCCTTTAACTCTTCTATTCCCGTTTTATTGGCAAATTCAATCCAAATCTCAGGGATTAACACCCCTTCCAAGTCTAAACATGCTAATTCCACAACAACCCTCACTTAGTCTACTTTTGGTAATACGGCTAAGGACAACTCCAAAAATTAGAATTTTTAGCGCAGCCCCTCTTGAGTCGATTAATAAGCGTCAAAAAGACACGCATTTAAAAAAGTACAGCAATCTACTCCTCAACTAAGCTCAATGCAAGAAATCCCTGAGACAAGCTAGGGATCACTTACATTTTCACGTGAAACATATAATCATCTTATCAAAAGAATAAACTAGAAATTACATTAAGTTATTTAAAAACATCCGCTAACATATTGAAAATAAAAGCTTTAAACACCTCATCTTGTGTTTAAAAAATAATCAGAAACAACATATTGTGTTTTCAATAAACAAAAAGAATGATTTTAATACAAATGTTTCACGGACTTTTATTAATTTAGATGCTAACAAAAAAGCTAAAAGTTATTTTGCAAGGTACAACTGCTTTGGTATTCTGCAGGCCAATTGATAAATGTAGTAGGTGTTATGAAAATTACTTTGGTAAAAAAGATACTAGCCGATGGTTCACCCTGCAAAAAATGTGGTGAGGTGTTAGAAAAAATAGAAGCCGCAGACCAGATGCGCTTCATTGATGAAATAGTGATCGCTGATGAGGCGGACAAAAATAGTGCTGGTATGTTACTAGCTGCTCAGTACCAAGTAAGTCGGGCTCCCTTTTTCATTGTCGAAGATGATGATGGAACGACGGAAGTATTCACCATTTATTTCAAATTAGTCAAAGAAGTACTTAATCCTCTACAAGCATCGGTGTAAGGTTAAAACTACTCTAAAGATTAGGTGGCATCGTGCTCATCGACTTTCCATGTCACCACTTTTCTTTGTTCTTCAGAGACCTCACAAATTACGCGATACACTTGGGATGGTTGTTCTAAGCTTGCGGCAGTTTGGTAATCCATAAAGATTCTATACAACTCCTCTGAAACAACATGGCGACTTTGAAGCATGTTCACTTGCCAGCTTTTGTGTAAGGTCACTGCAGAGTGAAGCCTCTCTTCACAGAGAACAACAGCCTCTCCAATTGAGCGCAAATAATGTCGCCTGGACTTAAATTCAGGTAGGGGTTCTAGTTCGGCATAGATGGTTTCCAAACTTGCTGTGGCTTTATCGTTCTTTAAGTCTACAAGCTCTGCTTCGCTTAGCACCGGGTTATCGCTAATCCAATACAAAATACCAAAACTTGCGGCATTGACTACTAAAAGTGCCAATATGCCAATAATGGTAAGTTTTTTAGGCGTTAAGGTTTTGAAAGGCATATATCAAGAGCAGAGAAAACAACATTCTTAATTAACTATAGCTTCTCTGTTCTCAACTGCGAATAAAGTAAAGAAAAATATAGGTGCCTCCCTGCGCCTACTATCTTGAGAATAAATAGTCGATCCCGAAAAAAGCCAAGGAAGGCTTTTTTCGGAGCTAACCATAGGAAGGATCAATAAACAGGTAATTGAATATCTTGGAATAACTCATCCAGTTCAAGCTTTGATGTACAACTGTATGCTTCTTCAACTAAATTTCGGCTTAAATGCGGAGCAAAGCTCTCTATAAACTCATACATAAACCCTCGAATAAAGGTTCCTCTGCGAAAGCCTATTTTGGTAATGCTGGGTTTAAATAGTTTGCTAGCATCCAAAGCAACAAGATCACTATCAATTTCTTCGTTATGCGCCATTTTTGCAATAATGCCTATACCTAACCCCATGCGAACGTATGTCTTGATAACATCGGCATCAGCTGCAGTAAACACAATACGTGGCACCAGACCTCGCTCCATAAAAGCTTCATCTAGCTTAGATCGGCCTGTAAAACCAAAAACATAGGTTACGATGGGGTGTTTGGCAACTTCCTCTAAAGTCAATTCTGATACCTGGCACAATGGATGATTCTTGGGCACAACAATGGCCCTATTCCATTTGTAACAAGGCATCATGATTAAATCACTGAACAATTCCATGGCTTCGGTCGCGATGGCAAAATCTACTGTACCATCAGCTGCCATTTCAGATATTTGCATCGGCGTACCCTGATGCATATGCAGGGAAACTTCAGGATAATTTTCAATGAAGTTTTGAATAATTCTCGGCAGCACATAACGAGCTTGTGTATGTGTGGTTGCCAGGGATAAGCTCCCCTTTTTATCATTGCTAAATTCTTGTGCTACTTGCTTAATGCTTTCAACTTTGCGAAGTATCTCTCCGGTTGTTTGTAAAATCGCCTCTCCCGCTGGAGTGATTCGAGTTAGGTGTTTCCCACTGCGAGAAAAGATCTCTACGCCTAACTCATCTTCTAACAAACGGATTTGTTTACTAATACCCGGTTGTGATGTGTATAGACTCTGTGCTGTTGCAGACACATTGAGATCGTGGTGGGCAACTTCCCATATATAGCGCAATTGCTGAAGTTTCATTTTTCCTCCGCAATGAAAAGGTAAGAGCTTCGGGCCAATTATTTCTATTAAGATGAAATAGAGAATTACTTGCTAATTGACGTCAAAAACTCAGTTATAAAAATATAAGTAAATATTCTTTTCCAGAATAGTTGCTCTTGTGTATATTTGCCAATATATTCCGAAAAAAAATTATGATAGATAAGTCTATCTATAACTTTCAACTATATCACAAGCTTATCTATGGAATTGATTTTTATTGCCTATATTCTTGCGGGCGCCGTTGTCGGGCTTGCTGTCGGTATTACAGGTGTTGGCGGTGGCTCGCTAATGACACCATTACTACTTTTATTTGGTTTTCCGCCCAATATTGCGATAGGTACTGACTTACTCTATGCGGCCATTACTAAGTCTGGCGGTGTTATCGCGCATCACAATAAAGGCAATATTGACTGGGCTTTAGTGAGACGCATGGCGATAGGGAGCATCCCCGCCGCATTAACCACTTCTCTGGTGTTAAAAATATTCTTTAGTGATGCAACAAACTATAGTCATATATTGACCTTAGCACTTGGAATTATGTTGGTTCTTACATCATTTGTACTTTTCTTTAAAGGGCAACTGAAACAGCAAGCCAAAGAAAATTCTGGGCTGACAGGTATAGCTCATCGTTACCCAACGCCCTTCACTATTTTGATGGGTTTTATAATAGGTGTATTTGTCACATTATCTTCAGTGGGAGCTGGTGCCATTGGTGCGGCGGTATTGATGTCTCTTTACCCTTATCTTTCCAGTCAACGGGTGGTCGGCGTTGATATTGCGCATGCTGTTCCACTTACCTTTATTGCAGGCATGGCTCACTTGTGGTTAGGCAATGTTGACTTCATATTATTGGCGTGTTTATTAATAGGGTCTTTACCCGCTATTCAGCTAGGCGCACATATAGGTAATCGCATCCCTAGTAAGGTACTACAGCCCGTGTTGGCCTCTATTTTGATGGGTATTGGTCTGAAATTTGTGTTTTTCTAGGTCTACCACAACCTCATCTGTGTTTGATTGAGGTTCAATTCATGCTCCAAAGGTCGATAAGGAACCACATAAACCGGAACTCGAGCACTATTCAAAACTTTTTGAGCCACCGTCCCCAAATGCCCACCATAGTGGTACGAAGGTGAATGACTTCCCAGTATGATGAGGTCGGCCTCTGTATCTTCAGCGACTTCCAGGATTACATCAACTGGCGGTCCAGAGCGCACAATCACCTCTCCCAATTGAAGCAAATCCACAGACCCGTCTAAGTGCTCTTCTGTCAGAGTGTCAATAACCTGGGCTTTAACTTCATTCATCATGGCATCTAAACCCGTTGTAGTCATCAAGCGTGTCGTTTCAGGCTTTAAGTAAGCGTTTAATAGAGCATGACCCAATGTTCCCAATGGCTCTACGGCGTGAACAACAATGAGTTTGGCACTATGTTGATTGGCAAGGTCCGAGGCATGTTGAAGTAAGCAAGGTGTAAATTCACCCAGATCGGTCGCAAGTAAAATTGTTCTTATCACAAATATAACCCTGAATACTGGAGCACATTGGCAGCCCTAGGCATTAAACCACTCAACTAATAAGCAAATTGAATGTTAATAATATTTCATGTTCTATATTCAGAATAGCAAGGTTTTGCTCAATAACAGGTCAATGTATATACAGATTAGTCATATAAACAAGGAAAGAGAGAAGATTTAGGTGACACATTATTCATTGGCAATACCATGGGGTACATGGCCTGTCGCAACATGTTCTTTGGCTGCATCACAATGTAATGGTTGATCGTCAAAAAATACATCGGCCCCATAGGCTTTTAGAAACTCTCCTTTTGGCAGCCCCCCAAGAAACAAAGATTCATCAATCCGGATATTCCATGCTCTGAGTGTGCGTATTACTCGTTCGTGTGCAGGTGCGGAACGAGCGGTCACCAATGCCGTGCGAATTGGGCAGTCACCACTGGGAAATTCGCTCTGTAAATTATGTAACGCAGCCAAAAATGCCTTAAAAGGCCCACCTGATAACGGTTTTTTAGCTTCATTTTTTTCATTCTTGGTGAATGCATCTAATCCTTGAGTTTTAAAAATACGTTCTGCTTCATCTGAAAACAATACGGCATCACCATCAAAGGCAAAACGCAGCTGTTCTTCATCGTTGGCTCGTCGAGACGGCAAGAGTGTTGCCGCAGCAATACCATGTTCTAGTGCGCGCCTGACATCACTGGCGTCAAGTGATAGAAATAAATGGCAACCAAAGGCCTCGATATAGCGATAAGGGCTTTGGCCGCTACTAAAGGCAGCTCTAGTTATGTTAAGGCCATATTCTTCGATGGAATTAAAAATACGTAAGCCAGTGTCAGCACTATTGCGCGACATTAATACAATTTCTACTCGATGCTCGCCTAAACGCTCATTCAAACGTAATAGTTTTTGCACCAAGGGAAAGGCATCCCCTGGTTTGAGTGCGTCACTCTCGCGTTCTATTTGATATTGAGAGTAAGCCGCAAGTCCTTGTTCAGTAAAGACTTTATGACTGTCAGTAAGGTCAAAAAGTGCACGAGACGATATCGCTATCACCAATTTCTTAGATGGTGATTCTTGATCACTGGAACCATTTTTTTTACTTGCTTTACTAACCATTGTCATCAAGAGCCACCTTGCTTTAGGGAATAAGAACCAAAGATCCTGTCGTTTGGCCGCTTTCTAGTTCTTTGTGAGCTTTTACCACATCTGATAAGACATATTCATGGCTGGCTTTTATGCCGATATCGCCACTGATCACACGTTCAAATAAAGCATTTGCCAATTCTTGAAGCTCATCTGGGTTATCAACATAGTCAGCTAATCGTGGACGAGTGAAAAATAAAGACCCTTTCTGTGCTAGCAGCAACGGAGGAAAGTCCGGTACAGCACCAGAAGCATTCCCAAAACTAACCATCATCCCTCTTGTCTTTAAACTATCGAGAGACCAATGAAAGGTATCTTTGCCAACCGAGTCATAAACAACATCAACCCCCTTCCCTTCTGTTAGTGCGCGAACCTCTCCGGGAACATCCACCTCTCGGTAAAGTAGTACATGATCACACCCTTGCTGTTTAGCAAGCGCAACTTTTTCTTCTCGCCCCACGCTACCAATAACTGTTGCACCGATGGCATGAGCCCACTGCGTTAAAATTGAACCAACTCCACCCGCAGCCGCATGAACTAATAAAGTATGGCTTGCTTGTAAAGGAAAGCTTTTTAGTAAAAGATATGCCACTGTGAGTCCCTTTAACATCATCGCTGCCGCTGTTTTACTGTCGATCCCCTCAGGCAATTTAACGAGAACATTTTCTGGAACTATATGCGCTTCGGCATAAGCACCTAGGGGGCCAGAAGCATAAGCCACTCGATCACCAATCGAAACGCGTGTAACAGCGGAGCCAACTGCTTCAACTATTCCGGCCGCTTCAGAGCCCAAGCCAGAAGGTAGTTGCGCGGAATATAGTCCTGATCGATAATAAGTGTCTATAAAGTTAACTCCCACGACATCATGTCTAACTAGAACTTCGTTAGGACCTGGTAAACCTAGAATATGTTTATCAATTTTCATCACTTCAGGTCCACCTGTGTTTGAAAAAGTCACTTTAGTAATACTAGTCATGATTTCAGGGGCTCCTAATTAGATAACACAAAGAAATGTGTGGTCGCATGAGATGATACCCAACCACAAAAAATATCGCTAGCGACATTTAAGATAAGGATTTAAAGTTAGAACACTATGAGTGTCTGTAGAATCACCGAGTCTAAGTTAAACTACTATGTTTAATTTTAATCAAGTCAGGGGCAATTTTGAGCAGCTTCTTTGAAACGATAGGCTGGTATCCCACGATTGGCGATCCGACTTTTATGGGATGGTTTACCGTTGTTGCGTATTTTATAACAGCGTGTTTTAGCTTCAGAGTTTTCTCAATAGGCAAATTTGGACGCGTCCCTGAAAAGCAAAAACGCCTTTGGTTACTCATAACCTTATTATTATTTTTGTTATGTATCAATAAGCAATTAGATCTACAGACTTTTTTTACTACCACTGCAAAATACTACTTTCTAAAATACGATATTTACAGTGACCGACGATTGTTTCAAGAATTATTTATTCTTACTATTTTTATGATCGGTATATTTACGTGTGTGGGACTTTTTCTTGAATACCAAAAAGTGATTAAAAACCATTACCTAGCAATATTTGGACTTGTATTTTTAGTGGTTTTTATCCTAATTCGCGCGTCCTCATTTCATGGCGTAGATATTTTTATTCAGATGAATTTCCTGGGACTTAGAATGAATTGGATACTTGAGTTAACTGGTATTTTTTTAATTCTGTGGAATGCAATCAAATTATTACGCCGAAAAGTAGTAATTAGAATTAATCGCCAGGCTTCTTCCACTGAGTAAAGTTAGTTACTGGCTTTGTTTAAGGAACCTATGATTAACTTCGGATAACTTCTGGCCCAAGCGTATTTTAGACTCATGCAGAAGCCATTCGAGGTTAATCAGAGATTCCTTAAGTAGAAGTATTATGTAGTCGTTCCATCAAAGCTTGTCGATACGGAAATACTCCATATCCACCTCCGGTGTGGATAAAAACAATATCTTTTATGCCGCTATATTGGCCCGCTTGGATATCACAGACTAAACCATAAAATGCCTTGCCCGTGTATACAGGATCAAGCAATATGCCCTCTTCCTTAGATAAAGCAATAATCATATCCAATACCGAATCCGATACGATTCCGTCCGCCTTCATCGACTCTGAGACGACCTATTTTCGGATAACTGCTCGCGCAACAAAATGGGTGCTAGGCGGCGCAGGCACGGGCACCACGTGGT
>JBNKUQ010000038.1:0-5212 GCA_050298695.1 Cellvibrionaceae bacterium | reverse complement strand
CTGCTATGCCAATGGGCAGACCCAATTGTTCTTCAAATTGCCCGCAAAAGTCCTGTATATCCGCTTTAACCTTGTTCTGAAAATATTGTTGGTTATCGCAAACCGCCATGCCGACAACAGAACAGCCTAAATTAAAAAACTGACTTCCTAAAGTCAGGCCTGCTTGTGTCCCTCCAGAGCCGGTCGCTGTCACAATCAGCTCTGGTTTAATGTCGTGCGTTTGAAAATCCGTGCCAAGTTCCTGAGACGCTGCAAAATACCCCCAAACACCGACTCCATCGCTAGCCCCTGTAGGAATGATGTAAGGTCTGTAACCTTGTTCGCGGTATTTTTCGGCGATTCTATTGAGTATTTCTGGCAGGTTCTTCTGATAATCGGGGACAGAAAAATAATTAACAGTGGCGCCAGAAAGGTAATCGAGTAAAAGGTTGCCTTCAGTATCTTTTATCGGATTTTTTGGCTTATCACCTCTTAACACCAAGTGTACCGGAATACCTAACTGAGCCCCCAGAAACGCAGTAGCTCTACAATGATTAGACTGCAAACCACCACAGGTAATCAATAAGTCACAGTTCGCCTGAAGTGCATGCGCAATAGTAAACTCCAACTTACGCACTTTATTTCCACTCAGTAGAAAACCCGTTAAATCATCACGCTTTACCCAGAGTCTGGTTCCGTTTAATTGTTGGGAAAAACGTTTTAGAAGCTGAAGAGGCGTTGATGAGGGAGTCAGAGAAAGACGTGGTGGCCAGCTACACTTCATTCATTTACTCCGAAGGATGAAAAGAAGAATATAACTGGCGTAAGAATAGTCATACTTGAAAATTAAATGGCTTTGATGGTTCCTTTTGGTAAAACAGCATGCAATGACGCCTTTTGAAACTTAAGTTCGACATTATTAGAGACTTCAAGAACCATATAATTATCATCAACTTTGACAACCTTACCCAATATGCCGCCATTGGTTACAACTTCATCGCCTTTGCCTAAGTTTTCAGTCAAGCTCTGATGTTCTTTTTGACGTTTGCGCTGAGGGCGAATGATCATAAAGTACATCAATACAAACATACCTCCAATCAGTAATAGACTAGTAAAACCATCGCCTGCAGGAGATGCACCAGCTTGAGCGTGAGCAGAAGGAATTAAAAAAGACATAACACCTCTATTTCTATGAATTATTGAAGGGCGCTACTCTAACGTTTTTGTGTGTGGCAGGCAATCACCAAGCATGAAACACACTTGGTGATTGGGAGATAATTACACGTAATCGCGGTATAGTTTGCGAAAAACACTAGGCGACATGCTCGCCCAACGCTTAAATGCGTAAGTAAAACTGGTTCGATCAGCAAAATCCAAGTAGCTGGCAGTTTCTTCAACGGACATTTCTCTGCGAAGTAAGCAGTCAATGGAGATATTGAAACGAACTAAGTCACGAATAGCACCAAAGTGCATATTCTCGTGTCGCAAATGGCGCTGGAGTGTTCGCTTAGATAGTTGAATTTCTTCAGCAATTTCCTCAATAGAAAGCCCTGAGTTACCTGCTCGCTTTTGAAGTATTTCCAATACTCTTCCAGCTAGCCCACCTAAATTGGGGATTCTTGCCTTTTGAAGTATCTCATCAAAATCACTAAAGCCAATATCGACTACATCGTTATCCGGTAATTCACCGCTATCAATCAATTTTTGGCCCCTTAGCGATATCTGATTATCGCTGTAGTTTTTATTAATATTCATATTTCCGCTCGCTACTACTTTGTGTCAGACTCAATTTTATAAGGTTATTACCTCGTAGCACCAGGGGCTTTTTACAGGCAAAAATGGCAACAGGATAAAATATAGCTAAAGATGGGCTAAAAAGTAGTATTGGATGACAAAAAAAAGATTAATATGCTAACCAGGAAATACCTAATAACCAAAAAGTATAAAAAAATTTCTTTTCCTTACTAAAAACTTATTTTTTTAGATGGAAGTGTCAAGAAATTTCAACAGCTCTTCATGGTGATCTTTTGTCTTAAACTTATCTAATATCCCGATTAGTTTTGACTCTTTATCGATGATAAAGGTTGTTCTGACAATCCCCATAAATTCTTTTCCCATAAATTTTTTTAATGCCCAAACCCCATATTTATCAGCAATAGCGTGATCTTCATCTGAGAGTAAATCAAAGTTTAAACCTTGCTTATCAATAAATTTTTGTAGCTTATCGATAGGATCGGGGCTAACACCAAATACAACCGTATCACGCGTTGCCAATTCTTTTTTAATGTCGCGAATACCGCAAGCCTGTACTGTACAGCCAGGTGTCGATGCTTTGGGGTAGAAATAGATGACGACATTTTTTTTCCCAGCAAAATCTTTCAGCTTAACTGTGTCGCCATTTTGATTTTTTAACGAAAATACAGGGGCTTTATTTCTCAATTTAGGATGTGACATGTTGTAGACTCCAGTGGTCGAACAAATAAAAAACGCGAGCATTGCTCGCGTTATTCTTTATACAAAAACGAACGATAGAGATTTATGGTAATAAATGCGCTACAGCATCACGTTCTTCGGCTAGTTCTTGTTCAGTGGCCGTCATTTTAGCGCGAGAGAATTCATTAACATCTAAACCCTGCACTATTTCCCAATCACCGTTTTTACAAACGCAAGGGAATGAATAAATCAATCCTTCTTGTATTCCATAACTGCCGTCACTATAAACGCCCATGCTTGTCCAATCGCCTTCAGATGTACCTAAGGCCCAATCACGGATGTGAAAAATAGCAGCATTAGCAGCTGAAGCGGCACTGGACGCACCACGAGCATCAATAATAGCAGCCCCTCTTTTCTGTACAGTAGGAATAAAGTCACTCTCGTACCAGTTTTGATCAATCAGCTCCATTGCTGCCTTTCCTGATACATCTGCATGATGAATATCAGGGTACTGTGTAGATGAATGATTGCCCCAAATGGTCAATTTGTTGATATCGTTGATACTGCTGTTTGTTTTTTGCGCAAGTTGAGTTAACGCGCGGTTATGATCCAGACGTGTCATAGCAGTAAAATTGCGTGGGTTGATATCAGGAGCATTGCGCTGGGCAATCAATGCGTTGGTATTTGCTGGATTACCTACGACTAAAACCTTGATATCGCGTGATGCGACTTCGTTAATCGCTTTCCCTTGAGCGGAAAATATAGCAGCATTGGCTTCTAGTAAATCTTTACGTTCCATTCCAGGTCCACGAGGACGAGCTCCTACTAAGAGTGCATAATCTGCATCTTTAAAAGCGACATTAGCATCATCTGTCTGGACCATGCCCGCTAGCAGAGGGAAAGCGCAATCATCTAACTCCATTGCTACGCCCTTCAAGGCATTTAGAGCAGGCGTAATTTCTAACATCTGCAAAATCACAGGCTGATCTTTGCCCAACATTTCACCTGCTGCAATGCGGAATAATAAAGAATAACTAATTTGACCTGCGGCGCCTGTAATGGCCACTCTAACGGGTGATTTCACGTAATCTCTCCAGAAATAAAAATTAAAAGGGAATAAAATGCATGATCTGGCGCATTATAGGGATTTTTCGCGTAATTTCACCAAATTTAGTATTTACTTGAGTTATTTTGCGTATCACAGTTTGCTATAGCGAGCCTTTAAACCGGCATATAGCTTATCGCTAAACTGTCGATCGGAGCTGTCTAATTTTTTGACAAGTTCCACCAAGTGCTCATTATCTTCTTTTCCATCCCATATTTTTTGATACGTCCCCTCTTGATAACCATGATCTTGCCGAAAAAAATTCAGTACATTTTTTCCCACATAACCACAATACAAATCATCAAAAGACATATCTACTGACTCTAGTAAGGCAACAAACAAGGGGATAGAAAAATCTTTTTCAGATAGAGTATAAAGTGTGAAGTCTTCCAGTATATCTTTAAAGTTATCGCTTTTATTGCTACCTAAAGCTTCCTCCAACTCCATTAAAATAATAGGGACTGAGGTATCCCTTTCAAGCAATAAACTCAAGCCAAAATGCCATATATCAATCAGCTCTAACTTTACTTGTTCTATATCTGGTTTTTGGTGCTTCCACCATTTCCAGCCGTAGTGATCCATTAGTTCTGCACTTTCTACCCATATGGCGCGATACCACTCAAAGTGTTTTAAGCGCCAATCTTCATTAACACGCGTATTCATCGCGTCTTGTAACTCGAACATAATTTTTAGTTGTGTTTGCAAGAGCAGCCCTCCTCAATTCTTGCGCAATATTATCAGGCCATGATGAACCCCGCACCTAGTAGATGCATTTTTTTCATCTATTTGTCATGAAAGTGACATATCTTAGCCGTACTTTAGGCGAGTGTACAAAAAGTCTTCAAAGAGGTTTATATGAAAATACTGTATGCGATTCACTCCATAGACTTAAGAACATTCAATTGGTTTCTAGAAAGAAAATACCGCGCCTCTTTTGTACAGATGAGTCGCTTGGTTTCACGCTCAGCCGATGGGCCTCTCTACTTGATCATTAGCTGTTTTCTGGTTGTTCTCAATAACTGGCTTTTGATCAAAGTATTGTTTATTGGCTTTACAATAGAGCGAATAAGTTACTTTATTTTGAAAAATAAACTCAAACGTAATCGACCTCAACAAACTATTCCCGGCTTTATCAGTGTTATTCAACCTTCGGACCAATTTAGCTTTCCATCTGGACACACCTCTGCTGCTTTTTTAGTTATGGGGCTAGTGATGACTTTTTACCCAGCGTTGACTATCGCTCTACTACTATGGGCATTTTCGGTAGGTTTGTCTCGAGTAGTTTTAGGCGTGCATTTTCCGACGGACAGTGTGGCTGGAGCACTATTGGGATATAGCATTAGCCAACTTTGTTTAACTTTATTTACTTAAATCAAATTATTTGTACTGGTGACATAATAAATATAACAGGAATCAAAGTGAAAATACTCTACGGCGTACAAGCAACAGGCAATGGTCATATTACCCGAGCACGAGCAATGAACTCTGCCTTAAACACTAAAGGTTTTTCAATTGACTTTTTATTTAGTGGAAGGGAAAAGGAAAAATTATTTGATATGGATGAATTTGGAAATTTTAATTGTCACGGTGGGCTAACTTTTGTGACAGATTCAGGTGCAATTAAACCCCTGGCAACTTATCGAGAAAATAACTTTTCAACCTTATTTCACGACGTTAAAGAGCTCGATTTATCCA
>JBNKUQ010000037.1:0-29738 GCA_050298695.1 Cellvibrionaceae bacterium | reverse complement strand
CTATTGTTATCCCCAAGGTCTTGTCTGCAGAGCATCTGTGTTTGATTGATGATGCTATTGCGTCTCTGGAGCTTGCAAGAAAGCTTCCTCTTGGCGGGATACGTTTAATTGCCTTGATAGAAACACTCGAGGGTTTGGACGCGGCGGCAGCGATTGCGCAGTCTTGCGAGCGTATTGGTGCGCTTGCCCTTGGTTCTGAAGATCTCAGTCTAGATGGTGGCTTTGAGCCGACTCAGCAAAATCTTTTTTATCCTGCACAACAATTAGTTTTTGCTGCCCGAAAGAGCGGCTGTCAGGCGTATGGTTTTCCTTCGAGTATTGCGGATTATCGTGATCTTGAGTGCTTTGAGTCAGTTCAGCGAATGGCAAAGTCAATGGGTTTTGATGGTGGTTTGTGTATTCATCCTGATCAGCTTGCTGTTATTAATAAGGTCTATGCTGCGGATTTGAATGCGATAAATCAGGCGCAAAAAATAGTGGATGCTTATCGGCATGCTGAATCGGATGGTGTGGGCGCAGTATCTGTTGAGGGTAAGATGGTAGATTTGCCTGTGGTAGAGCGAGCTTATGCCTTGTTAGCGAAATCAAAACAATGAGGCCTTTGTATGAAAGCCATTTTGCTCTCATACGGGTTTGCCCCTCAAGGGTGCATTCAAAATGCAGGAGCAATTTTGGAGTGTCTGAAAGCAAAATCATCTTCCTTGAAAAGGTCTCATTATAATTTTGTGACTGATTTGTTCCTTGCTTTGAGAGCTCAAAAAGCCCTTCTTTGGCCTGCTTTAGGCCTAATTAAAAATAAATGAAAAATAATAATTATTGGGGTTGACTGCCTATAGGCGCATCCCTATAATTGCGCCTCCATTTTACAGGGGTATCTGAGCGGATTTAAAAGTCAGATATTCACTGTAATCGTTCTTTAAGATTTTGGAGTTTGATTGCAATGCAGAATCAGCGTATTCGTATTCGTTTAAAGGCGTTTGATCACAAGTTGATTGATGCTTCTACGCATGAGATTGTCGACACTGTTCGTCGTACTGGCGCTCAGGTGAGAGGTCCGATTCCGTTGCCAACTCGAAAAGAAAAATTTACCGTATTGATTTCTCCGCATGTTAATAAAGATGCAAGGGATCAATACGAAATACGTACCCACAAGCGTTTGTTGGACATTGTGGGGCCAACTGAGAAAACTGTTGATGCGCTTATGAAGCTAGATCTAGCGGCAGGCGTTGAAGTTCAGATTTCATTAGGTTAAGAGCCCGCGTCCATCTTTAAATAGTGCTTGTGGGTTTTTGTTTTTGTGGGCTCCTTTTGTGGGGCTGCAATTGAACTCACTAGGCTTCCTCTGAAAAGAGGTAAGTTTTGTGTAACGCTCTGAGATGGGCGGCCATAGCGGGTCTCTTTCCATGTGTTAATAAAAGATGCATGAGTTTAGGGTGAATAGCCCCGTACACTGAGAGGTTAATAAAATGACGATAGGTCTAGTCGGCCGCAAGTGCGGCATGACGCGTATATTCGCCGACGATGGCGCATCTATCCCGGTTACTGTAATCGAGGTGGAGCCCAATCGTGTCACCCAGGTTAAAAGCGTAGAAACCGACGGTTATGATGCAATTCAAATCACCGTAGGGTCACGAAAAGCCTCCCGTGTCAGTAAGTCTGAAGCTGGGCATTTTGCCAAAGCCAATACCGAGGCTGGTAGAGGTCTTTGGGAGTTGCGAGCAAAGGCAAACGATGATGCCGAATACTCTTTTGAAGTTGGTGGAGAGTTGACTGTCGCCGCGTTTGAAGCGGGTCAAAAAGTTGATGTCACTGGAACTTCTAAAGGTAAGGGGTTTCAGGGTGGTGTTAAGCGCTGGAACTTCAGCATGCAAGACGCTACTCACGGTAACTCTTTGTCGCATCGTGCTCCGGGTTCTATTGGTCAGTGTCAGACTCCTGGTCGTGTCTTTAAGGGTAAGAAAATGGCTGGACACATGGGTGCTGAAAAAGTAACTACTCAGAATTTAGAAATTGTCCGTGTTGATGCTGAGCGTAACTTGCTTTTGATCAAAGGCGCGGTTCCTGGTGCTCCTGGTGGAGATGTGATCGTGCGTCCTGCTGTTAAAGCGGCAGCTAAGGCTTAAGGGGGAAGTGATGGATTTAAATATTACAACACCTAAGGGCGTGCAGGGTACAGTCAGTGTTTCCGAGGCGACCTTTGGTAAAGAGTTTAATCAAGACTTGGTTCATCAGGTAGTTGTTGCTTATCAGGCTGCAGCTCGCCAGGGAACTAAAGCTCAAAAAAACCGTGCTGCGGTTGCTGGTGGTGGCCGTAAGCCTTGGCGGCAAAAGGGTAGTGGTCGTGCTCGTGCGGGTACTAGTAGTAGCCCTATCTGGCGTAGTGGTGGTGTAAGTTTTGCTGCTCAGCCAAGAAATTATGAGCAAAAAGTTAACAAAAAAATGTACCGTGCGGCTATGCGTTGCATTGTTTCAGAGTTAGCTCGTCAGGAGCGTTTAGTTGTTCTTGAATCTATCGAGTTATCTGCTCCAAAAACTAAAGAATTGGTTCAGTCTCTGGCTCAGTATGACATTGCTGATGCGCTTATTGTTACGGAAGAGCTTTCGCCTAACTTGTATTTGGCTGCTCGCAACCTTCATAAGGTTGATGTGATTGATGCCCAGGCAATTGATCCGGTGAGCTTGATTGGTTTTGATAAGGTTATTGTTACCGTGGCTGCCTTGAAGAAGATTGAGGAGATGTTGTCATGAGTCAGGAGCGTTTATACAAAATATTGTTAGCTCCCGTTGTTTCTGAGAAGGCGGTAGGTTACGGAGACGCATCTAACCAGGTGGTCTTTAAAGTGGTTAAGAATGCCAAAAAGCCAGAAATTAGAGCGGCAGTTGAAAAAATGTTTAACGTTAAAGTCGACTCGGTTCGCACTTTAACAGTAAAAGGTAAAACAAAGCGTACCCGTTTTGGTTTGGGTAAGCGCAGTGACTGGAAAAAAGCTTATATTAAGCTGGCTGATGGTCACGATATAGATTTTGCGACGGGGAGCTAAGCAATGCCAGTATTGAAGCGTAAGCCGACATCAGCGGGTCGACGATTTGTAGTTAGTGTGGTTACGCCAGACTTACACAAAGGTGCTCCTTATTCGCCCCTGTTGGAGAAAAAATCGAAAAGTGGTGGCCGTAATAACAATGGTCGCATTACTACTCGTCATATTGGTGGTGGTCATAAGCAGCACTACCGAAAAATTGATTTTAAGCGTAATAAAGATGGTATTCCTGCTCTTGTAGAGCGTTTGGAATACGATCCTAATCGCAGCGCTCATATTGCGTTAGTGTGTTATGCCGATGGTGAAAGACGTTACATTATCGCGCCTAAAGGTATTGCTGCTGGCGACAAGCTTGAATCAGGAGATGCTGCTGCAATTAAGATTGGCAATACTTTACCGCTTAGAAATATGCCTGTTGGTAGTACCATTCATTGTGTAGAGCTTAAACCTGGTAAGGGTGCTCAAATGGCTCGTTCAGCAGGAACTTCTGTACAGTTGGTTGCGCGTGAAGGTGCTTATGCCACTCTGCGTTTACGCAGTGGCGAAATGCGCAAAGTGTTGTCTGACTGTAGAGCAACGCTGGGTGAGGTATCAAATTCAGAGCATAGTTTGAGATCTTTGGGTAAGGCTGGTGCTTCGCGCTGGCGTGGTGTTCGCCCAACGGTTCGTGGTGTTGCCATGAACCCTGTTGATCACCCGCATGGTGGTGGTGAAGGCCGCACCTCAGGTGGTCGTCACCCTGTCAGTCCTTGGGGTACACCAACTAAGGGTTATAAGACGCGTAAAAATAAGCGCACCGATAAAATGATTGTGCGTCGTCGCAACAAGAAATAGAGGATAGAGTAGTGCCACGTTCACTTAAAAAAGGTCCATTCATCGATCTTCACTTGTTGAAGAAAGTTGAAGCTGCGGTCGAAAAAAATGATCGTCGCCCCATTAAGACTTGGTCGCGTCGATCCATGATAATGCCAGATATGGTTGGTCTGACAATTGCCGTGCATAACGGTCGTCAACATGTACCTGTACTGGTTAATGAAGAAATGGTTGGTCATAAGCTGGGTGAGTTTGCGGTAACGCGTACTTATAAAGGCCATGTGGCTGACAAAAAGGCAAAACGTTAAGGCAGGTTGACGATGGAAGTAGCAGCAAAATTAAGTGGCGCTCGTTTGTCAGCACAGAAAGCTCGATTGGTTGCTGATCAGATTCGTGGCAAGCATGTTGAAGAAGCTCTCGATTTGTTGACGTTTAGTCAAAAGAAAGGCGCGGCAGTTATTAAAAAGGTGCTTGAAAGCGCCATTGCCAACGCAGAGCAAAATGAAGGTGCAGATGTTGACGAGTTACGTGTGTCGACCATCTTTGTTGATGAAGGCGTGACCATGAAACGTATACGCGCGCGAGCCAAGGGGCGAGCTGATCGTATTTTAAAGCGTTCATGTCACATTACAGTTAAAGTCGCTGACGACGAATAAATAGAGCGAGAGCGCACGTTATGGGTCAAAAAGTACATCCCACCGGAATACGTTTGGGCATTGTTAAAAAGCATACATCGACTTGGTATGCGGGTAGCGATTCCTATGCGGATAAATTATATGCGGACCTTCAGGTGCGTAAATATATTCAAAAAGCGCTGGCGAATGCTTCGATTAGTCGAATCGATATCGAGCGTCCAGCTAATACTGCAAAGGTGACAATACATACAGCTCGTCCTGGTATTGTCATTGGTAAAAAAGGTGAAGATGTTGAGAAGCTTCGCTCAGAAGTTTCTAAGCGTATGGGTGTTCCTGTGCACATCAATATCGAAGAAATTCGTAAGCCAGACTTGGATGCGCAGCTTGTTGCTGACAGTGTTACTAGTCAATTAGAGCGACGCGTTATGTTCCGTCGCGCTATGAAGCGAGCTGTACAAAACGCCATGCGTCAAGGTGCAGAGGGAATTAAAATTCAAGTGGGTGGCCGCTTAGGTGGCGCAGAGATTGCTCGCTCTGAGTGGTACCGTGAAGGTCGAGTACCTTTGCATACATTAAGAGCAAATATTGACTATGCGACATCAGAAGCATTGACTACTTACGGTATTCTTGGTGTTAAGGTCTGGATCTTTAAGGGTGAAGTTATTGGTGATGCTGTTGAATCAGAACCAGTGGCACCAAAAAAGAAAACTACAAAGGCTAAATAAGGGGTACGCAACACATGATGCAGCCAAAGCGTACAAAGTTTCGCAAAATGATGAAAGGCCGCAATCGCGGTCTAGCTAATCGTGGCTCTAAAGTGAGCTTCGGTGAGTTTGGTTTAAAAGCCGTTGGTCGAGGCCGTATTACTGCCCGACAAATTGAAGCCGCGCGTCGTGCGATGACTCGTCACGTAAAACGTGGTGGTAAAATCTGGATTCGTGTCTTTCCGGATAAGCCTATTACCAGTAAGCCTTTAGAAGTACGTCAAGGTAAAGGTAAAGGTAATGTTGAGTACTGGGTCGCGCAAATTCAGCCTGGCAAAGTGCTTTATGAAATGGAAGGTGTAACTGAAGAGCTAGCGAGAGAAGCATTTGCTTTAGCGGCTGCTAAGTTACCTATTAATACAACTTTCGTTAAACGTTCGGTGATGTAATGAAAGCTTCAGAATTACGTGACAAGTCTGTTGAAGAATTAAATACAGAATTGCTATCTACATTAGAAGAACAGTTCAAATTGCGTATGCAGGCTGCTTCTGGTCAAGAGGTGCAGACTCATTTGTTTAAACAAAATCGTCGCAATGTTGCGCGGATCAAAACGATCCTGAATGAAAAGGCAGGTAATTAATTCATGAGTCACTCAGTTGAAAGCGTAAACAGTCAAGAAAAGTCTGCTCGATTAGTAACAGGTAAGGTCGTTAGCGACAAGATGGATAAAACAATTACAGTGCTTATTGAGCGTAGAGTTAAGCACCCGCTTTATGGTAAGTATGTGAGTAAGTCATCTAAGCTAAAAGCCCACGATGAAGAAAATAGCTGCAAAATTGGTGACACAGTCACTATTGCAGAATCACGCCCATTGTCAAAAACTAAATCTTGGGCATTAGTAAAAATTGAAGAGCGTGCCACGCAAATTTAATTGCGTAGCGTTACTATAGATAGCAATTAAATATTGCAGTAAGTAAAGGTTTTGGAGACGGGCAATGATTCAAACACAAAGCTACCTGGAAGTTGCAGATAATAGCGGTGCTCGCCGGGTAATGTGTATCAAGGTGTTGGGCGGCTCACATCGACGCTATGCACGTATTGGTGACATCATTAAAGTAACAGTTAAAGAAGCAATTCCACGAGGCAAGGTTAAGAAAGGCCAAGTGATGAATGCGGTTGTAGTTCGAACTAAAAAAGGTGTACGTCGTCAGGATGGTTCGTTAATTAAATTCGATGACAATGCAGCGGTTATATTAAACGCGCAAGATGCTCCGATAGGAACGCGTATCTTTGGACCTGTTACACGTGAACTGCGCGGCGAAAAGTTTATGAAAATTATTTCTCTTGCTCCTGAGGTTTTGTAAACCAATTTGAAAGCAAAGAGTAATATTTAAGGTTAGACACTAGAGGTCAAAGGTAATGCGTAAGATTAAATGTGATGATGAGGTGATAGTAATCGCTGGTCGTGACAAGAATACAAAAGGCAAGGTTGTTAAGGTGTTAAAAGATGACCGCCTTATTGTCTCTGGTGTTCAAATGGTTAAGAAACATCAGAAGCCAAATCCGCAGGCTGGCATCGCTGGCGGGATTGTTGAGAGAGAGTCGCCAATTCAAGTTTCTAATGTGGCAATTTACAATCCTAAAACTGAAAAAGCGGATCGCGTAGGTTTTAAAGTGCTTGAAGACGGTAAAAAAATTCGCGTCTTTAAATCTAACGGTGAAGCAGTAGACTCTTAATTGAGATTCTAAAGCTGCTGATGTCATAAGACGTAAAAGATAACGGTAAATAGAAATGGCTAGTTTGAAAAAACTGTACAACGAAGAAATTGCGGGCAAGCTTAAAGAAGAGCTGGGTCTTTCAAATGTTATGGAAGTTCCACGTATCACCAAAATCACTTTAAATATGGGTGTGGGCGAAGCCATTGGCGACAAAAAAGCACTTGAAAACGCGGTCAATGACTTGGAAAAAATTTCTGGTCAAAAAGTCGTTGTTACCAAGGCTCGCAAGTCAATTGCTGGATTTAAGGTTCGTGAAGATTGGCCGATTGGTTGTAAGGTAACCCTTCGTCGTGAGCGTATGTATGAGTTTTTAGAGCGTTTAATTGCTATTTCTATTCCTCGTATACGCGATTTCCGTGGCATTAGCCCAAAGCAATTCGATGGTCGTGGCAACTTTTCAATGGGGGTTACTGAGCAAATCATTTTCCCTGAAATTGACTATGACAAAATTGATAAACTGCGTGGTTTGGATGTGTGTATCACCACAACAGCACGTAACGATGATGAAGGCAGAGCATTGCTTAAAGCCTTTAACTTTCCATTTAAAGGATAAGATCGAGTTATGGCAAAGAAATCTATGATTGCACGTGAAGTAAAGCGTGCTCAAGCAGCCGCAAAATACGCTGAAAAGCGAAAGGCGCTAAAAGCAATTATTTCCAGTGTTTCAGCAACAGATGAAGAAGTTTGGGACGCGCAGCAAAAACTGCAAAAATTGCCTAGAGATGCAAGCCCATCACGTCAACAAAGACGTTGTCGTTTAACTGGTCGGCCTCATGGGGTCTACCGTAAATTTGGCCTTTGCAGAAATAAATTACGCGAAGCAGCTATGCGTGGCGATGTGCCAGGCTTAGTGAAATCTAGCTGGTAATCGGTAGAGTCAGGAGCACATAAAATGAGTATGCAAGATCCAGTGGCAGATATGTTAACCCGTTTGCGCAATGCGCAACTTGTGGGTAAAGCAGATACTACTATGCCTTCTTCAAAGCTAAAGATAAGCATTGCTAAAGTTTTGGAAGAAGAAGGTTATATTAATGGCTTTAGTGTAAGCGAAGCAGCCAAGCCAGAACTTACCGTTAGCTTAAAGTATTTTGAAGGTAAACCCGTAATTTCAGAAATTGATCGTGTTAGCCGCCCTAGTTTACGTAGCTATGCTGGTAAAGATCTTTTGCCCTCTGTTCGTGGTGGCTTAGGTATAGCCATCGTTTCTACAAGTCAAGGTGTTATGACTGATAGTGCTGCTCGTGCAGCTGGTGTTGGTGGCGAAGTCCTCTGCACAGTTTTTTAATTTTAGGCTTATTGTATTTAAGTTAGAGAAAAATTATGTCACGTATCGCAAAGAACCCAGTCGAGTTGCCTGCTGGTGTCGAAATAAAGTTTGAAGGCCAAGAGCTATCGGTTAAAGGGTCAAAAGGCACTCTTGCGTTAGTTGTAAACGATGGTGTAGAAATTAGCCAAGAAGATAAGACATTGTCTTTTTCTGCCAAAAGTGCTGATAAAAAATTAGTCGCTTTAGCGGGAACTACTCGCTCTCTCGTCAATAATATGGTGATTGGTGTTAGCGAAGGCTTTGAAAGAAAACTGATACTCAATGGTGTTGGTTATCGTGCAAAAGCTACGGGCAATACACTTAATTTGGTCCTTGGTTTTTCTCATGACGTTAATTATGAAATGCCAGAAGGGGTTACCGCTGAAACTCCAACGCAAACAGAAGTGTTATTGAAATCAGCAGACAAACAATTGTTGGGCAAGGTTGCTGCTGACATTCGTGCGTTTCGTCCACCAGAGCCTTACAAAGGTAAGGGTGTTCGTTATGCTGACGAGTATGTTCGTCGCAAAGAAGCAAAGAAAAAGTAAGTTTATATTTTTATTTTTTGGTGGAGCTATTTCCATTGTGTCCTGAGTAAAACTCTAGACAAGCTAAGTAGGGTAAGGTTATGAATTCAAAAAAGCAGGCTCGCATTCGTCGCGCTCGCCGTTCACGCGCTAAAATTCGTGAGCTTGGCGTTAACCGGTTGTGTGTTAGTCGTACTCCTCGTCATATCTATGCGCAAGTCATCGCGGCTGATGGGAATAAGGTATTAGCAAGTGCTTCTACACTAGATAAAGATTTACGTGCTGGGGCAACTGGCAATGTCGAAGCTGCTAAGGCGGTGGGTCAACTGATAGCTGAGCGAGCTAAGGCAGCTGGTATATCTACAGTGGCTTTTGATCGCAGCGGTTTTAAATATCACGGTCGTGTCAAAGCGTTAGCTGATGCTGCACGCGAAGGCGGATTGGAATTTTAAGGGTTATATCATGGCGCTAGTAAAAAAAGACGATGCAAATACTGAAGGTCTGGAAGAAAAACTGGTCCAGGTTAATCGTGTAGCAAAAACAGTTAAAGGTGGTCGTATATTTGCCTTTACCGCACTAACCGTTGTTGGTGATGGAAATGGTCGAGTGGGCTTTGGCCGCGGTAAAGCGCGTGAAGTGCCAGCGGCTATCCAAAAAGCGATGGAGTCTGCTCGTCGTAATATGATTTCGGTTGAGCTAAATGGTGATACCTTGCAGTATCCTACAAAAGGTCGCCATGGTGCATCTAAAGTTTATATGCAGCCAGCTTCACAGGGTACTGGTGTTATTGCTGGTGGTGCAATGCGTGCGGTTCTTGAATTGGCGGGCGTTCAAAACGTACTGGCTAAGTGTTATGGTTCAACGAACCCTGTCAACGTTGTTCGAGCAACATTTGAAGCCTTAGCTTCTATGAAGTCTCCAGAACAAGTTGCAGCCAAACGCGGTAAAACAGTAGAAGAAATTCAAGGTTAGGCGTAGGATGTGCTACGCTGCGGAAGCTAAGTTAGACTGCTATACAGGCTACATACAGATAGTATATTGAGAAATATCATGGCTAAGAAAACAATTAAAGTGACCCAAATCAAAAGTACAGCTAAGCGCTTAAAAAATCATAAAGCGTGTGTTGCTGGTTTAGGTCTGCGTCGCATTGGTCATACTGTTGAAGTTGAAGATACACCTTCGGTTCGAGGTATGATTAATACAGTTCATTATTTGCTAAAAGTTGAGGGTTAGTCTCATGCGTTTAAATACACTTTCCCCAGCCCCAGGTCATAAAACTAGTAAGAAGCGCGTTGGACGCGGTATCGGTAGTGGCTTAGGAAAAACTGCCGGGCGTGGTCATAAGGGTTTAAAATCTCGTTCTGGTGGAACAGTTAAACCTGGCTTTGAAGGCGGACAAATGCCTTTGCAAAAGCGTCTACCAAAATATGGTTTTACTTCTCGCGTAGGCATGGTAACGGCTGAGATCCGCTTGGCAGAGTTGAACAACGTTGAAGGTGATGTAGTCGATATGGACGCATTGCGTAAAGCTGATTTGATTAATGCCAATATCAAGCGTGCTAAAATTTTCTTGTCAGGTGAATTGAAGAAGCCAGTGACTATTAAAGGTTTAGCAGTAACTAAAGGCGCTAAAGCTGCTATTGAAGCAGCTGGTGGGAAAATAGAAGAGTAATTCTATGGTGACTCCAGGTGGTTTGCTGGGAAATCAAAAAGGGTTAGGCGAGCTATGGGCTCGCCTTCGTTTTCTGTTCTTAGCCATAATTGTTTATCGTATTGGTACACACATTCCTGTTCCTGGAATTGATCCGGATCGCGTTGCTGATCTTTTCTCTCGTAATGCTGGAACCTATATTGATTTGTTCAATATGTTTTCTGGTGGTGCCTTAGAGCGAATGAGTATTTTGGCATTGGGTATTATGCCTTACATTTCTGCCTCTATTATTATGCAACTTATGTCAGCAGTAACTCCTTCGCTAGAACAGTTGAAAAAGGAAGGCGATGCAGGCCGTCGTAAGATTAGTCAATACACTCGCTATTTGACGATCGGACTTGCGGTTGTCCAGGCGACTGCAATGTCGAGAGGTTTAAATCTAGGTTACGATGATACGCCTTCGATTTTGAGCCACCTAATTACTATTATTTCCTTGGTAACTGGCGCCGTGTTTATGATGTGGCTTGGTGAGCAGGTTACAGAGAAAGGCATTGGTAATGGTATTTCCATGCTTATCTTCGCAGGTATTGTGGCTGGTTTACCAAGTGCCGTTGGTCAAGCCTTTGATAGTGCGCAAACAGGTGATCTCAATATATTATTATTGTTGGGCATTATCTTTATATTGCTTGCCATCGTCTGGTTTGTGGTTTTGGTTGAACGTGGTCAGCGTCGTATTACCGTTAACTATGCAAAGAGACAGCAAGGTAAAAAGGTATATGCGGCACAGACTAGCCATTTACCTTTAAAAATTAATATGGCTGGCGTTATTCCCGCCATCTTTGCTAGTAGCCTGCTACTGTTCCCTCAGTCGATTGCCTCGTGGATGGGCTCTGGCGACGGTAAAGGTGCGGAAATATTGCAAATGGTTGCAGGTGCTTTAGGTCCTGGTCAGCCTTTGAATATTATTATATTCATGTTGTTAATCGTATTTTTCTGCTTCTTCTATACAGCGTTAATGTATAACCCTAATGAAGTGGCAGATAATTTGAAAAAGTCGGGTGCTTATATTCCCGGTATTCGCCCTGGTGAGCAGTCTGCTCGTTACATCGATAGTGTATTGACTCGCCTTACTGTTGTTGGCTCGATGTACATGGCTGCGGTTTGTTTGATGCCACAGTTTATCATTGTGGCTACAGGTATCCCCTTTTACTTAGGTGGAACCTCGTTACTTATTGTGGTTGTTGTCTTGATGGACTTTATGTCCCAGGTGCAATCCCATTTGATGTCTCATCAGTATGAATCACTAATGAAAAAATCAAACTTAAAAGGTTATGGTAGCGGGCTTTAATTGTAGTCCGCTTGGTTATTGTCGTTATTTAGTTTCGAGAATGTTATGAAAGTCCGTGCTTCCGTTAAGAAAATTTGCCGCAATTGTAAGATGGTCCGTCGCAAAGGTGTACTGCGTGTGATCTGCAAAGTTGAACCAAGACATAAGCAGCGTCAAGGTTAAAAAACTACAAGCTTCTAGCTACTAGCCTCAAGTTGCTTCATAGCAGCTTGAGGCTAGTAGTTTGATAAAGGGGTGCTAACTGTCGTTTATTGAGAAATCAATAAACTATTGCATTTAAGTACTTTTACCGCTATCCTTTCGCGCCTTTTTAGGGTCAGCCATTTTCTCCATGTGAAGAAGATGGGTTTGAGGTGGCTAAAAGTGCTGTTAGCACTAAATTGTAAAACAATGAGTACTATTCGTACTAATTATACTGTGGAGTAAGATTGAATGGCTCGTATTGCCGGTGTCAATATCCCCGATAACAAACATGCCGTTATATCGTTGACCTATGTTTACGGTATTGGTCGTACTACTGCTAAGCAGGTTCTTGCAGCAGCGGGTATTGAGGAATCAGTAAAAATAGGTGATCTATCTGAAGACCAGATGGACCAGTTACGTGCAGAAGTCACGAAAATTACCGTAGAAGGTGATTTACGTCGTGAAGTTTCTATGAGCATCAAGAGATTGATGGATCTTGGTTGTTTTCGTGGTATCCGCCACCGTCGCAACTTGCCGCTTCGAGGTCAACGTACCAAGACAAATGCTCGTACTCGTAAAGGGCCTCGTAAACCAATTAAGAAATAATTGGTTAGTTAACGTTTTCTGTAACTCATGTTTTATAACTACAGTTAATTAATGTACTCAACTTTTCTTGTGATCTTTTGTTTAGAAAGCCAAGAAATTATCAATTAAAGGTTAGGAATTTGCTATGGCTAAGCCAAGTAAACAATCAACAAAGAAAAAAGTTAAAAAGACGGTCGTAGACGGTGTGGCTCATATACACGCCTCTTTTAATAATACGATTGTTACCATTACCGACCGCCAGGGTAATGCGCTTTCTTGGGCTACCTCGGGTGGTTCAGGCTTCCGCGGTTCGCGTAAAAGTACACCTTTTGCGGCACAGGTTGCTGCAGAGCGTGCGGGACAGGCTGCATTAGAATATGGTTTAAAAAACCTTGATGTAGAAGTGAAAGGCCCTGGTCCTGGTCGCGAGTCTGCTGTTCGTGCCTTAAACAATGTTGGCTATAAAATTACCAACATCACTGATGTGACTCCCATTCCGCATAATGGTTGTCGTCCACCTAAAAAACGTCGAGTATAAGGAGAAATTATAATGGCTCGTTATCTTGGACCTACTTGTAAGCTTGCTCGTCGTGAAGGTACTGACCTTTTTCTTAAAAGTGGTGCACGCGCATTAGACTCAAAATGTAAAGTTGAAACTGCGCCAGGTATGCATGGTGTTCGTCGTGGACGTTTGTCTGACTATGGTGTTCAGTTGCGCGAAAAACAAAAAGTACGCCGTATGTATGGTGTGCTTGAGAAGCAATTCCGTGGTTACTACAAAGAAGCTGCCCGCCGTAAAGGTGCGACAGGCGAAAACTTACTGCAACTTTTGGAGTCACGCTTAGACAACGTCGTCTACCGTATGGGCTTCGGTTCGACTCGTGCAGAATCACGTCAGTTAGTTTCACATAAAGCTATTTTGGTGAATGGCAGTACTGTGAATATTCCTTCATATCAAGTGCAAGTGAATGATGTTATTTCTATTAGAGAAAAAGCAAAAAATCAATTACGTATTAAAAATGCACTAGATTTGTCTGGACAGCGTAATGTTGAGTGGGTTGATGTCAATACCAGTAAACTTGAGGGTACATTTAAGCGAGTTCCTGATCGTGCTGATTTGCCAGCAGAAATTAATGAAAACCTGATTGTTGAGCTTTACTCAAAGTAAACATTAATTATTAAGTGTTTATTATTAGTTAGGCAGATTAGACAAACTAAATTAAATCGAACAAAGGTATGCTTATGCAAGCTGTGAACGAATTTTTAACCCCTCGTCATATCGATGTTACCGAAAATTCTCCCACACACGCGAAGGTGGTATTGGAGCCTTTAGAAAGAGGCTTTGGCCACACGCTAGGTAATGCGTTGAGACGTATTTTGCTTTCATCCATGCCGGGTTGTGCCATCATCGAAGTGGAAATTGATGGAGTTGAACACGAATACAGTGCGATTGAAGGTGTTCAAGAAGATGTGATTGAAATATTGCTAAACTTAAAGGGTGTAGCAGTTATTATTGCTGATGAAGATAAAGTTCAATCTACCGTATCTCTAAATAAAAGTGGTCCTGGTGTTGTTACTGCTGGCGATATTGAGCTGGATCATGGTGTTGAAATTAAAAACCCAGATCATGTGATCGCTAATATCACGGGTAATACTAGCTTGAATATGCGTTTGACTATTGCACGTGGTCGAGGTTATCAGCCAGCTGATGCACGTTCTAGTGATGAAGATGAGACTCGCTCGATCGGACGTTTACAACTAGATGCCTCGTTTAGCCCTGTTAAGCGCTTAGCTTATTCTGTTGAAAGTGCTCGTGTTGAGCAGCGCACAGACTTGGATAAACTTGTTCTAGATTTAGAAACAAACGGAACGATTGATCCTGAAGAGGCTATCCGTCGTTCAGCAACTATTTTGCAACAGCAGTTAGCTGTCTTTGTCGACTTAGAACATGAAAAATCGTCAGAGCCTGAAAAGAAAGAAGCAGAGATCGATCCGATTCTATTGCGCCCAGTTGATGATCTTGAGTTGACTGTACGTTCGGCAAATTGCTTGAAGGCTGAAAATATTTACTATATCGGTGACTTAGTACAGCGTACAGAAGTTGAGTTGCTTAAGACGCCAAATTTGGGCAAGAAGTCTTTAACTGAGATTAAGGATGTTCTTGCATCTAGAGGTTTATCTTTAGGTCTGCGTTTAGAAAATTGGCCACCTGCCAGCTTGCGTACTGAAGACTAGTTAGTTACCTTGAAAAAAGCCTTTAGCGCTGGGCTTCTGGTTGAAGTAAGTCGTGCATTTTACAGGGCCGACTAATTATTTAAATTTATTGGTGTTTAGCTTTTTAACACCAATAGTAAACATTTATTGCTGTGAAGCAGAAAAAAGAGAAGGGCAAACGTCATGCGTCATCGTCAAAGTGGGCGTAAACTGAATAGAAACAGTTCTCACCGTAAAGCTATGTTCAAGAATATGAGTATTTCTCTTGTTGAGCATGAATTAATTAAAACTACTGTGCCAAAGGCAAAAGAACTACGTCGAGTTATTGAGCCATTGATTACTCTGGCTAAAACTGACAGTGTTGCTAATCGTCGTCTTGCTTTTAACAGATTGCGTTCTAAAGAAGCGGTAGGCAAGCTTTTTACCGATCTAGGCCCTCGCTATGAGTCACGCCCAGGCGGTTATGTTCGTATTTTAAAGTGTGGCTATCGTACGGGTGATAAAGCTCCAATGGCTTATGTGGAGTTGGTAGATCGCCAGTCAGTGATTGTTGAAGAGCCTGCTGCAGCTAGCGAAGAGTAGTGCTCTTTTATCCAAATAATAAAAAGGCCAGCATTAGCTGGCCTTTTTATTATCCTCTGTTTTACTTTTAAACTCTTTAATGTATTCCTGAAAAGCGCTGTGGTCTAAAGGTTTGCTAAAGTAAAAGCCTTGTATAAGCTCGCATCCTAAACTTCTTAGTTTGTATAATTTTTCTTTTGAGTCAACTCCTTCCGCAATTAAATTAACCCCTATTTTTTTACACAAAGATATCATTGTCTCGGCAATAGCTTCATCGGTTTCTGATTCAATAATATCTTTAATAAATAAACGATCCAATTTTAAGCTGTCGATAGGGAAGGCTTTTAAATAACTAAGGGATGAGTAGCCTGTTCCAAAATCGTCAATAGTTAAATGAAAACCATAGTCTCTGAGAGAGTTTAGCCGCTCTAGATTTTTTAAACTGATATCGACCAATGTGTTTTCGGTTATCTCTAATTCTATTTGACTTGTTTTAACTTTAAAGTCGCTGCAAATTCTTTTAATATTTTCCGCTGCATAGGTTTGATTAATATATTGAGCAGGAATGTTGATGGAGATATGCATTTCGTTGTCAACGACTTTTTCTTTCAGCCAATTTTGCCAGTATGAAAGACTTTTTTGAATTACCCATTCTGTCACTTGGATGATAAATCCGTTATCTTCTAGTGCGGGAATGAAACTGGTGGGGGGTATGGCTCCATGTTCTGGATGATTCCATCTGAGCAAGGCTTCAGCCCCATAGATACGGTCAGTTTCAATATTAATTTGTGGCTGAAAGTGTAAATGTAGATCATCATTTTTTATTGCAGCTCTTAAACTTTGCTCTAGGTTGTTTCTAATTTGCGCGCTAACCTGTAGTTCTCTGGTGAAAAAACCTAAATTATTGCCCCCTTTTATTTTTGCATTGTTCATTGCTGTATCAGCGTTTTTAAGAAGAACTTCTGCCGATAATGTTTTTTCATCATAGGTGCTGGCAATTCCTATGCTGGTTGATGTAAATATAGGATGGTTATCAATAATAAACGGTTCTGATAATGCAGTTAATATTTTATTTGCAATACTGCTGATGGAATTTAAATGGCTGACATTTTCAAATAATATAGTAAATTCATCACCTCCCAGTCTAGCGACAGTGTCATTATTTCTAACGTAACCTTTTAGTCGATTTGATACTTGTATTAATAACGCGTCACCGACACCATGTCCTAAATTATCATTTATTTTTTTAAAGTTATCTAGGTTGAGTAACATAATAACAACATAAGATTCGCAGTCGCCTCGATTATAATTTTCCAGAGCATGTTTGAGCCTGTCCATGAAAATCGAACGGTTAGATAGCTTTGTTAATAAGTCATGATGTGCTAATTTTTTTAATTCTAATTCAGTTTTTTTTCTTTCAATAGCATGGTGTACGATACGATGAATATTGTTGTTGCATAGTTCATCTTTGTGAATGTAATCCTGTGCATCTTGGCTGATAACATCCTGAATAACGGTATCATCGTAGTAATCGGTTAAAATAATAATGGGAAGTGTGCTGTTAAATCTTCGAATTGTTTTTAATGTGCTAATACCATTGCTATCGGGAAGGTTTAAGTCTAGAAAAATAATGTCATAACTATTAAAGCTTAACTTTTCGATCGCTTTATTTAGTGTGTTACATGCTTCTACAGTGTAGTCTTGATCGTTCGCTTGGCTCAGTTGTTCTTTAGTGATGGTGATATCAAATTCGTTATCTTCAACGTGTAATACAGTAACTGTACCAGTTGAGTTTCGGAGGTTATTTATATGATGATTAACTACTCTCATATATTCACTAATTTTTTTATCATAGAAAATATCTTTCTATATAAAGTTATGTTGCCAATAACGCTTAGATCATTAGGCTATAAAAATCTGGTGGCTTGCATCTTTTGCTGATAAGTCGCGATGTCTCTATGTGCCGCATCAAGCTATAACGTGCACTTTTGGAACTGCCACATTTAAAATGGGTGTCACTTTAGTATAGGTTATGATTAGGTTTTGTGAGAATTTTTAAATAGAATATTAAGTTCTATTTATTAATTTTTGATAATAGCAATAAGCTATGTGATATTAGGTGCTAGAACTGAGGGGCATAAAAGTAACGGATTTTATTACGGGTACCTCTAAAAATTTTAACTTTTAGAGGTGCCCTTATCGTCTCGAATTTCATATGAGTTTTTTTAAGAAATTTCCCGTATGTGACTGCTTAATCTTGCAGACATCCTCTGGTGTTCCCTCGGCAATAATTTGGCCGCCGCCACTGCCGCCTTCGGGGCCAAGATCGACAATCCAGTCCGCTGTTTTTATCACATCTAAATTGTGTTCAATAACGATAATGGTATTGCCGTGATCACGTAAGCGATGCAGCACAGTGAGTAGTTGTTGGATATCGTGAAAGTGTAAACCAGTGGTCGGTTCATCCAAAATATAAATGGTTTGCCCAGTATCTCTTTTGGAGAGTTCTTTAGCTAGTTTTACGCGCTGGGCTTCGCCACCCGATAATGTTGTTGCGGCTTGCCCGAGGCGAATGTAGGATAGTCCAACATCGATAAGCGTCTGTAATTTGCGAGCAACCGCAGGAATGGGATCAAAAAATTCGCGAGCATCTTCAACGGTTAAGTCGAGTACCTGATGAATATTTTTTCCCTTATAGAGAATTTCTAAGGTTTCACGGTTATAGCGTTTTCCATGGCAGATATCGCACGCGACATAAATGTCAGGTAGAAAATGCATTTCTACTTTAACTACACCATCACCTTGGCAGGCTTCACAGCGCCCCCCTTTTACATTAAAACTGAAGCGTCCTGGTTTGTAGCCACGAGAGCGAGCTTCTTGTGTGCCAGAGAATAATTCTCGAATCGGGGTGAATATTCCCGTATAAGTTGCTGGATTGGATCGTGGTGTTCGGCCAATCGGACTTTGGTCTATATCGACGCATTTGTCGGCGTGTTCTAAGCCGCTAATCTTTTTATAAGGGGCAGGTTTAAGTGTTGTTGCACCATTCAGTTCCGTCGCGATAATCGGGTAGAGAGTGCCATTGATCAGTGTGGATTTCCCCGAACCAGATACGCCAGTAATGCAGGTCATTAAGCCCATGGGAATGGTTAAGGTGACTGACTGTAAGTTATTGCCGTTTGCCCCCGACAGTATTAGCTGTTTTTTAGGGTCAGCCTGATGGCGTTTTTTGGGTACGGCAATCGATTTTTTGCCAGAAAGATATTGGCCTGTCAGTGACTCTTTACTTTTCTTAATGGTAGCGACTTTACCTTGAGCGATAATCTTACCGCCATGGACGCCGGCACCGGGACCAATATCGATTACATGGTCAGCTTGGCGGATGGCATCTTCATCGTGTTCAACGACAATGACGGTGTTACCTAAGTCTCTCAGGTGGATCAGGGTACGTAAAAGGCGGTCGTTATCGCGTTGATGTAGGCCAATAGACGGTTCGTCCAGAATGTACATCACGCCAACCAGTCCGGCCCCAATTTGGCTAGCGAGGCGAATGCGCTGTGCTTCACCACCAGAAAGAGTTTCGGCGCTGCGATTTAAATTGAGGTAGTTAAGGCCAACATCGACCAGAAAGCGGAAGCGATCGCCTATCTCTTTTAGTATCTTGCTGGCAATTTCGCCTTTAGCGCCAGAGAGTGATAGTCCTTGGTAGTACTCATAAGCCTCGCCTATGGGTAGCTTACAAATATCAGAGATAATTTTACCGTCGATAAAAACATTGCGTGCTTCTTCTCTTAGGCGGGTGCCTTGGCAGCCAGGGCAGGATTGGGACGATAATAGCTTCGCTAGATCTTCTCTAACAGATTGTGAGTCGGTATCGCGATAGCGCCGTTCCATATTGGGGATAACGCCCTCAAAGCGATGTTTGCGTTTGTAGGTGTCTCCACGGTCATTGGCATAGGTAAAGTTTATTTCCTCTTCCCCAGAGCCATAGAGAATGACATCTCTGTGGGCTTTTTTAAGCTTTTTCCAGGCGGTATCAGTATCAAACTTAAAATGTTTGGCCAGTGACTGCAGCATATGAAAATAGTAAATATTTCGCTTATCCCAGCCGCGAATGGCACCCTCTGAGAGAGAGGCCTCAGGGAATTGGATAATTTTGCTCTCATCAAAATATTGTTTAACTCCCAGGCCATCACATTGTGGGCAGGCTCCTGCGGGGTTATTGAAAGAGAATAGGCGTGGCTCCAACTCTGTTAGTGAGTAGTCGCATACTGGGCAGGCATGCTTTGTAGAATAGGTCTGGTCTGGCTTTTCGCCATCCATATAGCTAATAATGATTAAGCCGTTGGATAGAGTCACACCCGTTTCGATGGACTCCGCTAGGCGAAGTTGTAAATCATCTCGAACCTTAAAGCGGTCAATAATGGCATCAATGCTGTGCTTTTTCTTTTTATCGAGTTTAGGGAGTTCATCGAGATCATAAATATCACCGTCAATACGCACTCGTACAAAGCCATCTCGACGTAGTTGCTCAAAAACATGCGCATGTTCACCTTTGCGATCTCTAATCATGGGGGCGAGCAGCATGAGCTTGGTGCCTTCAGGCAGGGTCAGTATATTGTCAACGATTTCACTCACGGTCTGTGCCGCTAAGGCAATGTTGTGTGTTGGGCAGCGGGCTTCTCCTACGCGTGCAAAGAGTAGCCTAAGGTAGTCATAAATCTCGGTAATGGTGCCTACCGTTGAGCGCGGGTTATGCGAGGTGGATTTCTGTTCAATCGAGATGGCGGGGCTGAGTCCTTCGATATGGTCAACATCGGGTTTTTCCATCATCGACAAAAACTGACGCGCATAAGTTGAGAGCGACTCGACGTAACGTCGTTGTCCTTCAGCATACAAGGTATCAAATGCTAGTGATGACTTTCCTGAGCCGGATAGGCCCGTGATAACGATAAATTTATCGCGGGGAATATCGAGGTCAATATTTTTTAAGTTGTGGGTGCGGGCACCCCGAACGGTAATGGTATCCACTAATTAAGACTCGTTATGAAATCAAACTGGCGATTATAAGGCATTCGTTAAAATGTATGGGCTTTAGATTACGTGATGACCTAAATTACGTAATGAATAGTACTTTGGCTTGAATCTAAAAAGCCATGAATCATTTAAGGCTTAGTTGAGCTTTCCGGTTCCGTCATCCCTGCTGTGACAATAAAACGCATTGCGTTTTGAGCATCAATCCCAACAGCTTCGATCCGTGATTCTGGCACCATAAGCGTAAATCCCCCGATTTGATAGCTCATCGGGACATAAACGGAAATGAGGTTGTGGTGGTCACCTAAAGATATATCGCGGCGGGTGACAAAGCCCATGACTTTAATATCGTTATCCAAGGTGAGTAATACTGTCTTTTGTAGATCGTCTTTCTTATCAGTGGAGGCAAATTTAGCAATATCGCGAACGCTGCTGTAGATGGTTTTGACGAGAGGTATACGCTCTAATAAGCGCTCAAAAAGACCAGCTAGCTGCCTGAAAATATAGGCCTTAAGTAGAATGCCTATCGCCAAAATTACCCCAAAGCCGGCTAATAGCCCCATGCCAGGAACATACCATTGGTCTGGCAATAACAATTGAATAACTTTTCCTAGTGTGCTTTCCGCCAGTGAGCCTAGCCAATAAATAACATAGAGTGTGATGATCACGGGGAGTGTGGCAAGTAAGCCCTGTAGGAAGAGCTGGCTGATTTTTTTCATGGGGCTTGAGTCTACATGGCTAGAAGAAAGCGCGTAGCTTACCCTATTAACCTATTTGCTCGTCAACACAAAGGATTTATCTAATTAGTTAGCCCTGAAAAAATTCTTCCTGGACTTTTTCCGTGGGTCGAAGCAAAAATCCTGGCACACCAAACGGCCGGGAGCCGTTTTGCACATCGTAGATGGCCTTGGGCCGAACGACTGGATGTCGTGAGTAAAATATGTCGATTTACTGGTATTTTTGCTTTTCGCAGCGGCTAATCGCCGCTGGGCAGACCGTCCATGGTCTGCGCGTCAACCAGAAAAATGCCTTTGGCACCGGATTTCTGGTTGAAATAAATCGTCAATCTAACGATTTTATATACTAAACCAGTGTGCTGTGCCTTTTTTAGGATCGACTAATCATCATCGCTTAACAGCACCCTTCTCAGTTGTTAGAATGCGCCTCCGATTTTAATCCGAGTCCTCATGTCTGCGTTACCTTCTCAATCCCGCTCAGTCGCATCCCTTGCTAGCTTGTATATCGTACGTATGCTGGGGCTGTTTATGGTGTTGCCGGTACTCTCCCTGGCCGGGCCAGTATATGCAAATAGTAATGTATTTCTCCTCGGGGTTGCCTTGGGTATCTATGGCCTTACCCAGGCTTGCCTGCAAATTCCCTTTGGCGTTTTATCTGACCGCTATGGGCGTAAGTTACTTATTATTATTGGTTTGATTGTTTTTGCCGTAGGTTCAGCAATAGCGGCATTATCGCAGACGGTTGAAGGTTTGATTCTGGGGAGAGCCCTACAGGGGGCGGGTGCTATAGCGGGTGTGGTGATGGCAATGGTGGGCGACCTCACCTCAGAGGAAAATCGTAGCAAGGCAATGGCCTCTATTGGTGCTTCCATTGGCGTCGCGTTTGCTCTTTCTTTGGTGATTGGGCCGTTGATTACGGATTTAGGAGGCATTCGCTGGATATTCTGGCTGACATTTGGCTTATCGCTGATGGGTATCGTTATCGTCTTATTTGCGGTGCCCTCGGTACCATCAGTAAAACCTAGTTTATCCATGAGTGGCTTGAAGGAAGTCTTAACGAGCGTTGCTCTATGGCGGCTGAATATAGGTATTTTCTTCTTGCATGCCGTATTGATGGCGCTTTTTGTTGCATTACCATTGCTACTGACGGCGGTCAATATTCCCCAAGCTCGCCATACCTGGGTGTACTTGGGCATCATGTTTATCGCTTTTGTGATCATGGTCCCCTTAATAATTGTTGGGGAGCGTTGCCAGCGTGTTAAGTCACTGTTTATTGGTGGAATCGCGTTAGCGATTGTTGCGTTGCTCATGTTGTCCCTGTCTTCCGGTAATACCCTGTGGGTCTTAATGGGAGCTTTGCTCTTTTTTATTAGTTTTAACTATCTGGAGGCAATGCTGCCTTCACTGATGAGTAAAACCGTAGCAAGTGCATACAGAGGGGCGGGGTCTGGGCTGTTTTCGACATGCCAGTTTTTGGGGGCTGCGGTAGGTGGCATTATGGGGGGCTGGCTATATAGCCGTTTTGGATTAGCACTGACTTTGCAGGCCTGTGCCGTATTGCTGGTATGTTGGTGCCTCCTAGCTTTCTCAATGGTCGTTCCAACACGCGAAACGTTAAAGGCGAAAAGTGTGGTAGCATAACCACCATTAAGCTTTACGCATCAGTAATGCGCTCAATCATATTAGACAGAATAAAAAGGTGAGAAATAATGGCCCGTGGAATAAATAAAGTGATTCTTGTCGGTAACCTTGGACAGGACCCAGAGGTGCGCTACCTCCCATCTGGAGGTGCAGTGACAAATATCAGTATCGCTACCACAGAAAGTTGGAAGGATAAGCAAACTGGTCAGCAGCAAGACCGTACCGAGTGGCACCGAGTAGTATTTTTTAATCGTTTAGCTGAAATTGCTGGTGAGTATCTAAAAAAAGGCTCGCAAGTATACGTTGAAGGTAAGTTGCAAACGCGAAAGTGGCAAGCTCAAGATGGTAGCGATCGCTACAGTACAGAGATTGTTGCCAATGAGATGCAAATGCTTGGTGGTCGTCAGGGTGGTGGCGCGTCAATGGGGGATGAATATGACCAGTCCTCCTATGGTGGTGGCTATCAAACGGCCCCTCCACAGCAATCACGCCCGGCACCCAAGGCATCCCCCCCTCAGCCAGTTGCCGCAGAGCCGCCAGCGATGGATAGCTTTGATGATGATATTCCGTTCTAAAAAATACCTCGGATTGTTTTTGTAAAGTTATTCCTCAAGCCCCTACTCTATAGGGGCTTTTTTGTATATCTATGCTCGATTCTTAGCTATTTTTCCTAGGCCTTTTTCGAGTTTTCCTATAAAATGCTTTGCGTTTTGAAGGGGATTTCGCCCCTAGCTAACAATCAAAATTCACCAGGGAGTCAGTCGAAGAGTTCTTGGTAATGCTATGGATAAATAGAGGAAAATAATCATGAACTCATCGGCAAAAGGTGTTAAGAGCCAATCAACCGCAGATGCGGCAGTCGAAAAATATACATCAAAGTCAAAAACGACATCATCGGTAAAAAAGGAAGACAGTCAGTCCACCAGTAAATTTGCCAATATTAAAAGCAACCCTTTTCACCAGATTACCCTCCAGTCTGATTTAAGTCCCGAAGCTAAAAGTGAAGCAGTAGCCAAAGCGCTATCTTATGATTCGACGAAATCCAGAGAAGAGAACGAAGAGCAGATAGCGGCGTTCGAAGAATTTAAAGATTACCTAATGGAACGACGTAAGGATATGTCGAAAGAAATTATTCGCCTTTCTGATACGGAAGCCTTTTCTGAATTGCAGGCTGTCTTGCAGGAAATGAATACTGGCTTACTTAACTTTGAGAAAGATATTACACCTCTCATCGAAATCATTGATGCTATTCATCGTTTAAATATCGAAAGTGATGGTGCAATGTACGATGTATTTAAAGAAGTTGAAGAAGATAAAGCAGAAGAAGAGCGCATCGCTGCGTTGAGAGAAGAGCAAGAAGCACAGTTAACCAATTACACTGACACAATTGCTAATTTAAACCAGGATATCGCTGCTTTATCTAAAGAGAAAGCGTTTTTTGGTTTGGGCGGGGTCAAGCAAAGTGCTCTGAAAGAAATTGCCCGCAAAGAAGTCATGATTAAAGATATGCAACAAAACATTAGTGAATTGAGAGTAAAAATAGAAAATACAGTGCCTAATCGAACTTCTAATTTTGCTCATTTAGCTAATGAGAAAGCAAAATTGAGAGAGTTGTTGGACTTAACGTCTGACGAACACAAAGAGCGACAAAAGGCGCTGATTCAATCTGCCACTAACTTTGTGCAAACGACTGAAGAAAAAACCGGTAGTGTTTTAGAGCATATGCGAGGAATGAAGGATCAGATCAATAATATTGATAACGTGAATAGCCAAATGAAACGCGTTTTTGCGGTGGTCACAGAGGGTATAAAAGGTGCTGAAGCAAGTAATGCCAAATTAACGGAAGAGTTTAAAGAGCCAATAGATGGTGAAACATCTCTTCAAAAGTTGGCGCGTGAAGACAATTTAGAATTTGTGAATCGACATGTTGATACCTTAAATTCTTCAAAAGTGAATACCTTAGCAACTTTTGGTGAATTACAAGAAGAGTCAATGAACATTAAGTCTATGCGGGATACTAATGCACAGCAAATTACTAAAACGCAGCAGATGCATTCCAGTGGTACCGCCGGTGTTGCTAGCCGACTCACGATGGTATTGAGTGCCGTTTCTGCTGCAGCATTGAATGAGTCAAGCACTTCGGCTGAAAATACCTTGGCAAAAATGAATCAAATTACCCGTGGTATTGCGCAGAACGAGGCGATTCAGAACGCCAGTAATATCCATGTTCAAAATGACAAGATGATGGAAGCCATTGAACAACTGAAAAGCTATAAAGAAATTAGCGATAAAGCTACTCAAATTGCTCGTGCAGGTATCGAAGAACAAAAACAACGTCAGCGTGAATTAGAGCAGACTGCGTCAGAACTTGCAGCGTCAGTTAAAAAAGCGAAAGGTATTACTGCTGAAGTGATGCAAAATAGCGATGGCCTTGATGTGGACGTGGAATCAACTTCTGAAACCGAAACTGAAGCGTCTACCGGTAGGTTCGAGCTGTAAATTTTTTACAAGGGACACTTATTAAAAAATACTATCGTCATTTCCGTCTTCGCGGGAATGATGCCAATATTATTTTCCTACTATTTCTAAAGTGTCCCTCATTCTTTTTTACAATATGTAAACTAAAATACTAAAGGGACTCTTTATGTCAAATAATAATGACCTCTCTACACATGATTTTCTTTTTCGAGGTGATGACTACCTAACCCAACATCCCGATTTTGAATTGGTAGGTCGTGAAGATGAAGTAAAAAAATTGATCGCTGTTTTAATGCGTAGCCAATCTAATAGCGCTTTATTAGTCGGTAGGCATGGTGTTGGCGGTTCGGCTATTTGTAAGGGAATGCAGCAAGCAAAGAAAGCGCCCAATGCACCGTTTGACCTAATTAGTAAACGCTTTTTTTGGCTGGACTCTGATGGTTTGTTTGCTTCTGGAGATTCAGTACAAATCAATGAAGGTTTTAATAAAACGCTTAAAACGCTCGAAAAAACGCCTAACTCGGTACTTATCTTAGATGACACTCGGGACTTTATTGATGCAGTGCGCAATAACGGTGTTCCGAATTTAATCAATGCGCTGATGCGCTTTGTCCGTCAGAATAAAACACAGATAATATTCGAAACTCGCGATGAAGATTTAGATGTCGTATTAAAAGCGCATTCCGATATGCGTGAACGTTATACTGTGTTGGATGTTCAGGAGCCTTATGCGGAACAGCTCGAGCAAATTGTTGGTACGATAGCTCGTAAACGTCTTGAAAAATTTCACGATATTGCGGTTTCTGACGAGGCGATACAAGTTGCAATAGAAATGACATCAAAATATCGCGTGCGCGATATGGGATTGAGTTCAGCGCAACCAGCGTGTTCCATTTCCTTGCTGGATCGTGCATTAACGACCTACCGTCAGTCAGCTCACTCTAAAGATCCTCGCATTGTCTTACTGGAAAAGAAGCTAGCCATAGCTGAGGCTGAATTATCCGATTTAGAAGAAAGCAATGTTGATAAACGCAGTGAGCTTGTGAACTTTTGTCAAAATGCCAAAGAGCAAATCTCTCAATTAACGACAGAGTGGAATGCTCGCCAAGAAACCATTAAAGCCCTCTACGCAGATATACGCGATGGCGAGAAAAAATTGCGTGAGCTAGAAAATGAATTAATGGCACAGATGGAGCAGGAAGAAGAAACTCGTCAAAATGCGATTAAGCGAGCAGAAGAGCAGGGAGAAACGGCACCGTCGTTGGAAAGTTTTTCTTTAGGAGTAGAAGCGGTTCAATCAGATGCAGTATCCGTGTTAAAAGAAAAAATTCGACGTTATGAACAGGTTTTAAAAGAACCCAATGAACAATTTAAAGCGCTTACTAAGGCTATTAACGATACTTTATTGTTAGAGCCGGAGCATGTTCTATCTGAATTTAGTCGAATCTCCGGTATTTCCGTTAGCAAACTAACTCAAGATGAGCGCGCCAAATTATTAAATTTGGATAAGAACCTTAAAAGTCGAGTCTTTGGGCAAGATAATGCGGTTACGAAACTAGCGAATCAGGTAAAAGTTTCTAAAGCCGGTTTACAGTCTCCCAATAAACCCCAAGCGGCTTTTTTATTTTTAGGTCCCTCCGGTGTTGGTAAGACGGAGCTGGGAAAAGCGCTGACTTCTGAATTATTAGATGATGAAGGCGCGATGCTGCGTTTTGATATGTCGGAGTATATGGAGAAGCATGCAGTTGCTAAATTAATTGGAGCACCTCCAGGCTATGAAGGGTACGAAGCGGGTGGAATTTTGACAAATGAAATGCGGCGCAATCCGCGACGCATTATTTTATTTGATGAAATTGAAAAAGCTCATACCGATATTTTTAATGTCTTCTTGCAAATTCTAGATGATGCGCGCTTAACTGATAACCGAGGTTTAACGGTTTCGTTTCGCGATGCCATTATTTTGATGACAACTAATATTGGAACGCCGCACTTCCTGAAAGAGAGCGACCCTACTGTAGCGGAAGCCTTGGCCTTAGAAGATCTGGATAATGAATACCGCCCAGAATTTTTGAATCGTTTTAATGGGCGGCAAAATATTGTGTGCTTTAATACCTTGGGGCTTCCTGTTATTGAGATGATCGCGCAAAGAGATATTGCAAAACTCGCTGCTTTGGTCAAGTCTAGTGTGCCGGGTTTAAGTGTCACCATGCCGCAAGATGCGTTATCGGCGATGTGTGCGGACCACTATAAACCAATCAATGGTGCGCGCGGTATTACGGGTTACTTGGAAGGCGTCATTAAGCCTGAAATAGCGAATACGGTCTTATTTAACGTTGAAGCGAAGGGCGAGATTGTGATCGACTATGATACGCAAACTAAGTCAGCGGTGGTTCGCCCTCCCGTGCAGAGCGAGGATGCAGTAGCGAGCCCCAATGTTTTAGTGGAAAGTTAATCTATGGATAATGATGACCCTTTATTAAAAAAAGCACGACAAGCTGAGGCGCGCGCTCAACGCCATGATGCAGAGAGAGGTTTAGTGAAGTCCGACAGGGGTATTGCAGATTATTTTTCACTAATCGTAAATATCGTGGTAGCAATTAAACGCTTTTGGTTATTTGGGATGGTGGGGAATATACTCGCATGGTTTTTTAAAAAAATTGTGATAGGGGTAAAGTGGGCTAGCTTTGAGCGCGATCAAGGTGAATATATCAGGGATGAAAATGGAGGTCTTATTTTTTCTGCTAAACGCTTAGGTAAAACGTTACTTGGCGTTTTTTTTGTCCTGTTTTTTTTGCATATTGCTATCTCTGCCGCCTATTTTTACGGGACACAGTTTGAGGAGACGGTTTATACCACCGGAAAACAAGAAATTACAACGGGTGAGCTATACCAATTTACAGGTTGTACTTCTTTACCTTGTAGTACCGATGCCGGTAATGGAAAGTTTTATCAAATAGGGGGCAGTTGGTATTTTCCCTACTTGGTTTATCCTGAGGAAGAAGTCTATGCCAATATTCCCCAGCAGGATGGTGCGTGTGAGGTCAGAGGTTATGGCTTCTATATTCGAGAATTAAAAGCGTTACATCGTCGTTTGCAGTGGTATCAGAACGTTTATAATATTTCTTGTCGCCCTTATTCTGAAAAAGAAAAAGCACAAGCTGTACGTTCGGGTGATATCTCTATTCCACCTGAAAATAAACCTTAATAGAATTATCTAAATTGAGATCTTTGTCATGTTAAAGCTCGATGAGTTTGAAAGTGTTTTTCGTTCTGCGGCGAAAAGCATTTATCAATATGAAGTGGTGAAAATAGAATCTATTTTATTTGTTACGGACTTAAGTGAAACAGAAGCAAATAATTTGCAGGAACAAATCAAGAAGTTTTGTATCCATCTTGGAGAAGAAAAAACCATTACATGGCAAGTACTTAGTGGAAGCACACCTCGAAAAATAGAGGAAGTGCTAAGCGATATTCAACGCTTTAACCCCGACTTGATTGTGACATATCGCAACCTATTTAGTGATGCTTGGCATCACCCATATAGTTTAGGTACCTACCTTGATGTTATGTTGCAAAAAATATCACAACCGGTATTAGTACTGCCTCATCCTAAAACAGAGCACTTGGCTGTTGTAAAATCGTGTAAGTCAGTCATGGTGGTCACTGACCATATGGTTGATGATCATCACTTGGTGAGTATGGGTTTAGCTTTTCTTGGTAAGGGAGACAATCTGTATTTATCTCATGTAGAAGATCGCTATAACTTTGAGCGTGTGGTAGAGGCTGTAAGTAAAATTCCCGATATCGATACGCAAGTCGCCTCAGATAAATTATCCGAACAATTACTAAAAGAACCTATGGACTATATTGCCTCTGTAGAGTCGACCTTGGCAGAATTAAATATGAAAGTAAATCTGATTCCCCTTGTTGAATTTGGCCATCAATTAAAAGATTACATTAAATATATTGATGAGAAGGAAATTGATTTGCTTGTTTTAAACACTAAAGACGGCGATCAACTAGCCATGCACGGTTTAGCTTACCCTTTGGCTATTGAAGTTCGACACATTCCTCTGTTAATGCTCTAAAAGGATAATAATTGTGAGTATAGAAACGATTAACGTTGTGGCAGAACATGCCACGCATCAAGTGTCACCGACGATTACTGGCATATTTACCGGTATACTTGTGCTTATGATTCTCTGCCTTGCATTGGAAGAAAAAATTCATGCAAAGAAATCCTTGATTGTTGGTATCTTTGCCGTTGTGGCTTTATTGTTGGGTGGTTTTTTACATATTCTACCCTTCGGCGAAGTGATCTTGCCGGGTGGTCATGCCATCGAAATGCCGGTATATATCCCCGCTGTTGACTGGGGTGTTATTGCGATTATTTTAGGGTCTAGTATTTTTGTTGATGTAACGTCTAAGTCAGGCTTGTTTACATGGGTCGCCGTAAAGCTAACCAAAGCTTCAGGTGGAGAGCCGCTAAAGCTATTGTGGTATT
>JBNKUQ010000036.1:0-31464 GCA_050298695.1 Cellvibrionaceae bacterium | reverse complement strand
AATGGATAAAGACTAAAGAGCTAGCGCTGGGTATTCTCGCGATAATACATGGTTTGAATGTCAAGGAGTCGATAATGAAGCGAAAGATAAAAATATTATGTTGCTGGACTGTTCCTCTCACTTTAATAGGCATTTGTTTTATGATTTTGGCCGCTGGGGGGAATGGGGCAAGCGTTGGCTTTTTTACTCTTGGTTTTTTTGGTGGTATTACTTTCGGCGTCATACATTGCTTCATTATTACGTTTAAATCGTGGTCTAGCTTAGAAAAAAAATGGGCTTTATCCGTCGGGATATTGATTTTGGCGGGTGTTATCTTAAAAACAATGTTGCCGCCCGAGTGCCGATACAGCGAAGCACAAGCCATTGCTGGTGTGTTGAATAATATAAAGAATACGAGAAGAAATCCCGATAATTTAAGCGCCCCAACCTTTGACCGAGGTAGCTGTACCTACTCATTTATTTACAAGGGAGATGGTGAAGATTTTGGCTATGTTTTTGAGCAGGATGGTAATGTTTATTTATGGGATTATGTGAGATAAGAGGGTGTAAGGTTTCACATGAGATGCTCTTAAATGACTCATTATCCTCGTGACTTATGTTTTGGGTTTGCTAATTCTACGCCCAATAAATAAACCCGTTTCATAGAGTAACCACATGGGCAGCGCTAGTAATACTTGTGAAATAACATCTGGAGGCGTTAGCAGCATACCGATAATAAAACAGCCGACAATAACATAAGGGCGTTTATTATCTAATGATTCAGGGCTAATTAATCCTGAGCGAATTAATAAAATAATGGCAACAGGTATTTCAAAAACAACACCAAAGGCTAAAAATAATTTTAAAACAAAATTTAAATAACTGGCGATGTCCGTCATGACAGTAACGCCTTCTGGTGCCATGGATACAAAAAACTGGAAGACCAGCGGGAATACAATGAAATAAGCAAAGGCAATGCCGAGATAAAATAAAATAACACTGGAGGCGATTAACGGTACGATCAGCGTTTTTTCATTATCATAAAGTCCTGGCGCTAAAAACGCCCAGACTTGATACAACACAAAAGGTAGCGCAATAACAAAGGCAACAAAAAAGGTGAGTTTAAACGGTGTTAAAAAGGGAGTTGCTACTTCGGTGGCGATCATGGTGCCGCCTTCTGGTAAAAATGCGAGTAGCGGATTAGCAACAAAGGAGTAAACATCGTTGGCAAAACCAAGCAATGCCAAGAATACAAGTGCAATGGCGGCTAAAGAGTAGAGTAAGCGATTGCGTAGCTCTATCAGGTGCCCTACGAGGGGGCTCGAATTATTAGAGGGTGTTGTCATGACCTTTTCACTTTATGCGTCAGGGTTCTTATTATTATGAGGGTCATCGAGGGTATCAGAGTCATACTGATGAGGATCTTCAAATTCCTCTTCCCAATCGTCATTGTCGTGAGTGATATGTTTAGGGGCACTGTCATTGTTAGTAATTTCTTCGATATCGCCTTTGATTTTCTCAAGGCTTTCCATGATCGCTTCATTGTGTAATTGTCGGCGAATTTCATCGGCACCAATATGTTTTTCTATTTCTGAGCGAGCATTATTAAAGGTACGTTTCAGGCGCCCAATGGTTAATGCAACAGAACGCACTGCTTCAGGCATTTTTTCTGGGCCGACAACGAGCAGGGTAACAACAGCAATTAGAAGTATTTCAAAAAAGCCCATAAGTTATTTACTTGTTTGATGACTTTTCTTTTTCTTCTACAGAATCGTTAAGGGTTGTATTTTCTTTATTCTCTAGCTCATCCGTTTTTTTTTCGTCGTCACTTTTATCGTCGCTAAGTGCTTTTTTAAAGCCTTTTACCGCACCGCCTAAGTCACCACCAATACCTTTTAGCTTTTTTGTTCCAAATAATAAAACGATAATTGCTAAAATAATTAACAATTGCCAAATACTCATACCGCCAATACCCATATTTATCTCCAGTTAATTAATATTAAACAGTCGTATTTAAAAAATATACCCGTCATTCCCGCGATCAACAACCGCTCCTGCGTTGCTTGAAGTACCCTACCGTCCTGTAGGGCAAGGCGGGTATCTAAACTTAAATCATCGATTCGCTCTCTGGATTCCCGCCCTCGCGGGAATGACATCGAGACCATAGATACATTAATCATTATCTCAGAGTATTCTTTTAAATAACTTACTAGTAAACAATTACTTATTCACTCGAGCCGCTTTTTCGTCTAGCCCAGAGAGCCCAAAACGTCGAGCAAGTTCATCAAGTACTGCTTGCGTATCAATATCAAGATGAGACAGCATCACCATGGAGTGAAACCAGAGGTCAGCCGTTTCATATACTACCTCTCTATTATTACCATTTTGGGACGCATCTTTGGCCGCTAGAATGGTTTCTGTACATTCTTCCCCTAGCTTTTCTAGAATCTTGTTCAGACCTTTACTGTGTAATTGCGCAACATAGGAGTTATCGCTGTCACCACTGCTTTTGCGTTCAGCCAATAGTTGGGTCAATTGCTCTAAGATATATGTGTTGGCTGGTGGTGTTTCGGTTATGCCGCTCATGGTGCGCTCGTAAAAAATCGGTTTGTCTTGCTATTTAGCGGGGAATGATAGCATAGCTGAACTCCTCGCGAGCGGCCTATATCACACGATTTGCATCACCATATTAGGATAGGTAATGATTTTTCTATTGTTTTTTCAAAATGGTTCTTAAAGCTTTTATCTATTCGCGGCGATAACCAAAATAAGCTTAGAAAATATTGCTTCTAGGCTTGTGAAAACCCTGAAGAATAGCCTTGTTGGTTGGATTGACGTCAAAGACTTGCCGTTTTTGTGGCATTGGCTACTCTTTAATTAGTAGTCGCGTTAAATGTAGGGTTTTGAATCAAGTACGGAGAAAGTAGTGTTTGTGGCCTGCGAGCCACGCTTATGAGTTAAATTCTGTATGTCCTTTTCTTGCTCTTCTTTATAGGGTAATAGGGCTGCGGGAGGAGTTAGACAAAGTGGAAATTTTACTGGCAATATTGATTGAATGGCTGAGTCTCAATACTGAGATAGATATACACACACCGCCTGAGGTCGTGGTGTTAAGCTCAGAAGAGCTAAATGCAAAGTACGGATCGCCTGTTCATGCGTTGTATGCTCACCATGAAGCCATCATTTATTTATCTGAAGATATTGACTTATCTACCATCCAGGGCGCTTCTGTATTGTTGCATGAGCTAGTGCATCACTACCAAAATGTCAGTGGCGCCATGGATGGTTATAACTGTGCAAGAGAGTCTGAGCGTTTGGCTTATGAAACTCAGCGGTTATATTTGCAACGCAACCAAGTTGAGCTGATGCCGGAACTAGGGCACTTTAATATCGTCATGCGCAGCTTGTGCAGTTACGATTAGGTGTTAATAAGAAGGGATTGCCCCGTCATTTCATCTGGCTTTTCCATCGATAGCATGGCCAATAAGGTTGGCGCAATATCACAGAGCCGACCTGCGTTTAGTGTCGTTTCCGTATTATTGGCTACATAAACTAAGGGCACTGGTCCATTGGTGTGGGAAGTCACTGGGGCGCCAGTCTCTGGGTCCACCATAAGCTCTACATTGCCATGGTCAGCAGTAATTAAGCATTGGCCATCAACCTCCAATATAGCCTCGGTAACTGCTTTTAGGCAGTTATCCAACACTTCAACCGCCTTGATGGCGGCATCCATTTTTCCGGTATGTCCCACCATGTCGCCATTGGCGTAATTACACACAATCAGGTCATAATCCCCGCTCTTGATGGCTTTTACTAGGTTTTCAGTTACCTCTGGGGCACTCATTTCTGGCTGTAGGTCGTAGGTAGCCACTTGTGGAGAGGGAATTAAAATGCGCGTTTCTCCTGCGAATTCCTTTTCTTGACCGCCATTGAAGAAGAAAGTGACGTGTGGGTACTTTTCCGTTTCGGCGATGCGTAGTTGAGTCTTTCCACTATTGGCGAGGTACTCACCAAGGGTATTATGAAGGGCTTCTGGTGGGTAAGCACAGGTGGTATTAATATCGGCGGCATATTCCGTTAGCATCACAAACTCGGAAAGGGTGGGGCGAATGCTGCGATCGAGAGTCGATTCTAAGCTGTCATCAATGAGCGCGCGGGTTAGCTCGCGAGCACGGTCAGGGCGGAAGTTCATAAAAATAACGGTGTCGCCATCTTCTATGGTTGCCACTTTGCCTTCTGGCTGCACTGATGTCGCAGGGCAAAATTCGTCGTCTTTATTCTGTTCGTAGGCTAATTCCAGACCGGCAAGCGCGCTTTCAACGGTATTTTTGGCTTTGCCTTGTACTAGCAGGTCATAAGCTTCTTGTACTCGCTCCCAACGATTATCCCTATCCATAGCGTAATAACGTCCGATCATTGATGCAATGTAACCTTTTCCCGTAGCTTTGCAGCAAGCCTCTATTTTTTCTAAGGAAGATTTCGCACTGCGCGGTGGAGTATCCCGGCCGTCTAAAAAGGCATGAACATAAATGGCATTGGCGCCACGCTTAGCTGCGAGCTCAATCATCGCCACAATATGGTCCTCGTGGCTGTGAACCCCACCTGGCGACAACAGTCCCATAATATGTACGGCTTTATTCTGGCTAACCGCCTTATCAACGGCACCGGTTAATGCGGGATTTGTAAAAAAATCGCCGTCGTCAACCGCTTTGGAGATGCGGGTAAAGTTTTGATACACAACTCGACCCGCTCCTAGGTTCATATGCCCCACTTCCGAGTTACCCATTTGCCCATCCGGTAATCCCACCGCCAAGCCTGAGGTTTTCACCAGTGCATGCGGATAGTTGGCCCACAAATGATCCCAAGTAGGAGTGTTGGCGGCTTCAATAGCATTGGATTGAGAGGTTTCGGAATAGCCAAAGCCATCCAAAATAAAAAGAGCAACAGTTTTTTTAGACATTGGATATATATTGGGTTGGTTTGAGAAGGCGCAATTATACGTGAAAATGGTGTTGGGCTACAGTGTGGGGGTGGTGCCAGTGAGCTTCCTATTAGCCGTGCTTATAAACAACGAAAAACATTGCGTAAAAATCGCTTGTATACATGGTGGCTCTATGCCGCTATGTATTTGCCCTCACTCTATCGAGGATTATTTAATCACTAGCAGAAGATAGAGAGGAGATAGAGGGTCAAACCGGGGTAGGTTTACTCCGTCACCTTTTCTCATACTTCCTATACCCATACCCGGTTGGGTTAAACATCTGTAGAATGTACAGAGTAATTTTTCAGATGTGAAAGTAACAATTAAAAGTAGATTATATGAATAAAAATACAAAAATACTCCTCACCGTAATCGGGTTTTTTTTATTAGTTGGATGTGGATCAACACCAATTGGCCCCATCTATAGTGAGGCCCCGAAGCCTCCATTAGCAAGTGATCAGTATTCGATACTACACGTTTATAGAACAGGGGCATTTATATTTGGCACTGCTGTTTTGATAGATGATGAAAAGATACTATCGATACCTAAAGACTCTTACTCATGGTTTAAGGTAAAACCTGGTATTCATCACTTCGAGATTAATGCAAGTATGGGGGCTCCTGTAGTGCATTTTGATGAAGAAATTAAACCAGTCAAGGAATACTATTTATGGTTAGGTGTCTCTGGTGCCAAGGTGTCGGCCAGCTTTGAAGATAAAGATCGAGCAATGGAAATAATTAAAACACTAAAATATGCTAAACCTTTAACTACTGAAATAAATACAAGCATTAAATGAATAAGATAATTTTATTAACTCGTGTTTTTATTTTATCGGCTTTTATGCTGGTTTTATCAAGTTGCGGAGTAAAAGGTGACGGAGGGATTATTTTCCGATCGCTTTATATAATGGAATAATTTTTAACGCAAGGAGAGTGTTATGCCAAGGAAAGCGAGGGTGTATCTTCCAGATATGCCTTACCATGTAGTGCAAAGAGGGAATAATCGAGAAGCGTGTTTTTATTGCGAGGATGATTATCAACTGTATTTAGAATTACTCAAAGAATACAGTGTTCGTTATGGTGTAAGCGTGCATGCTTATGTATTAATGACGAATCATTACCATCTATTACTGACGCCAAGAGAAAGCGACAGTATATCCCGCCTTATGCAAGCCTTGGGTAGCCGTTACGGATTTTTTATGAATAAAGCCCATAAGCGTAGCGGAACAGTTTGGGAAGGGCGGCATAAAAGTAGTGTGGTGCATGAGCAGGCTTATTTATTAAAGTGCTATCGCTATATTGAATTGAATCCAGTGAGAGCGGCGATGGTATCGAGCCCAGAAGAATATCGTTGGTCAAGCTATGGTGTGAATGCTTGGGGTGATAACAGTGATACTGTGGTTCCACACGATGAATATTTGAATTTAGGAAACGATAAGCAAGCTCGTTGTTTTGCTTATCGAGAATTATTTCGTAGTCAGATAGATAATAATGACTTACAGACTATTAGGCGTGCTGCACATTATAGTTATCCTTTAGGTGATTCCCGTTTTGTTGAGCAAATAGAGCGGCTGAGTGGAAAAGGGGCAGGGTATCCTAAACGAGGCCGTCCAAGAAAAGGCGGTTTGATTAATAAATAATCCCTCCGTCACCTTTCACTGGTCACCTTTCACTGCCAAAAATACGCTGTCTTTGTGTTATATTGCCTCTTAACTTTTACAACGAATAACAATTAGACCAGTGAAAAACACGATCACCCATTTACCTGATAAAAAACAGCGTGAGCTTGTAAGCATCACCGAGACAATACGCAATAGCTGCGATGATATTGCCATGATTATTCTTTATGGCTCTTACGCTCGTGGTGACTATAAAGAGGAAAAAGACCTCCCTGCCGACCGCAAATCGGGCCACGCTTCGGATTACGACATTCTGGTTGTAACCGGCCAGCAAAGTACTGCCGACGATGCTCAGCGCTGGCAAATGCTCAATGAATTATTTTTACGGAAAGCATTCAGTGCACCGGTCAGAGTCATCGCTGAGGATATTGAGGCATTAAATATTGCTTTATCTCAAGGCCAATATTTTTTTAGCGACGTTAGTAATGATGGGGTGTTTCTCTATAATAGCCAGCAGTATCAGTTATCGAAAAAAGGGCATTTAACCGAAAGCGAAAAGCGGCGTATTTCTAAGGATTATTTTGATCATGGTTTGGCAAGTGCTAAAGAGTTTTTAGAAAACTATCAATTTAACTACGAAAAAGGCTACCAAAATAAAGCGGCGTTTATGCTGAATCAGGCAAGCGAAACCGCCTATAAAACGGTTTTATTGGTTTTTACACACTATAGTCCGAATGAACATTACTTAAAATATCTAGGAGATGCTGCACAAGAATACGAACCTGCATTAAAAGATATATTTCCCCAGGACAATATTGCTGCCTACAAATGCTTTAAGCTTCTCGACTATGCTTATATTGGTGCCCGTTATGATAACCGTTATCGCATTAATAACCATCAACTGGAGTATTTAGCTGAACGAGTCAGTTTATTAATTGATATTGTTGATAAGTCCTGTAAAAAACAATTGTCTTAACCTGCCAATAGACCAACATGCCTCAACGATCAATCAAAAAGGGAATTCCGGGGACAGTTTACTCAATTTTGTTTTGATGAACGAAAGACAGTTGCTGCCCCCGTTTGGTGGCCCCATTTGGCTTGCTCAATGTGGCGTTTATCATCTTTACAATAATTAACCTTAGTGAATATATATGATCTTATCCTTTAATAAAAAATTATTTGTTTTACTCGCATGCATATTGACGGGTAGTGTCTTTGCAGATAAACCTGATAATCAAAAACTCTGTGAATTAGGTGATGGCGGAGCCTGTGTTGAAGAATCTTTTAACTCAACTCAACCAGAAATTTGGAATAAAAAAGCATGTGATTTAAATAATGCCATTGGATGTGCGAACCTTGCTGCATCTTTCTATTCAAAAGGGAATATTGATGAGTCACTCCCCCTTTTTTCTCAAGCATGTGATCTGAAGGACTCTATATCTTGCACCAATTTGGGGTTAATAGAAGAATCACGTGGAAATTTAAAAGAAGCTACGCTGGCATTAGGAAAAGCCTGTTTAAAAGGAGGGGATGGCCCTTCGTGTGTAAGTTGGAAAAACGTGGTTACTCGTATGTGTAGCAGCCATTTTGATAGTTGCCTTCAGGTCGCTAGCATATACACAGAAGAAAAGGGAAGCATTGGAGATGACTATTTTATGTATAGAATTGCCTGTAAAAATGGGCATACACCCGCTTGTAAATATTTGGATAATTGACAGATCCTGGCTTATGGGCGTCACCTTATACGTATCTTAAACAGGTTTTTGCTGAGCTGCTCAATAGGCAAAACGTTGATGATGTGGAAAAGCTATTGCCTTGGAACCTATACGTTAAGTCGTTACAATGCATCTTATTTAGAGCTTGCGATAAGAGAAGGCTTGCCTCTGGCTACATTAGATAAGGACTTGATAAAAGCCGCTAAGAAAGCAGATGTTTCCATTTATCTTAAATAGTAGTTTTTGCTAATTTTTTGAAAGCTATAAAGGGGTAGAGGGAGTGTTGGCGCTAATGGATGACTCTATTAATTTAGTTGATTAGGTATTGGTATATAAGCATGCAAGAAAAGCTTCATTGGGGGCTAATGATCCCGACGTATAATCGCCCTCAATTCTTAATGAATTGTCTGAAGTATATATTCTTGCAGACTCGCTTACCTTCAGAGGTTGTTATTGTCGACGCATCCGATTATTGGGAAGAGACTTACAACAAGGTCAAGAGTGCTTACCAGATGCATTGGGAAACGATTAATCTCGTGTACGAGCCCGCTAAAGTCCGCTCTAGCTCTCATCAGCGAAATCAGGCACTGGAATTATGTCAGTGTGACATTGTATTTTCACTTGATGACGATATGTATCTATATCCTGATGCTGCCGCGATTATTATGGAGGCTTATGATAGAGATGTGGCGGAGGAAATCGCTATGATTGCCGGGCATTTTACGGAGAGTTCACCCGACAGTGTCTCTAGCGAGGTCGCCGCGCCTACTGCTGAAGATATTCCAGTGGCAACAAGCTTCTCTAGTCGTGTAAAAGCGTGGCTTGAACGCCAATTGGCGATGGATAAGCACTTTGTGCCGTATGATCAACCTTTTTGTTCGGACCCTCCTCCTGCGTCTGTGCAAGATCTCCCGAGAATATTTCCTGAAAAACTTATTAATGGTGGGCGTGCCACCTTTCGTCGTAAATATGCCTTGCAAACTCGGTGGTCAACTACCTTGCTTTATTATGCGACTCATGAGGATAGCGATTTTTCTTATCGCATGTCTTATTGTGGTCGATTGTTAACAGCCGCTAACGCGAAATTTTTTCACGCAGATGGAAATACCAGTCAGTTTAAACGTTTTAAGGTCAATGCCATTCGTGTGATGAATCTTATGGCTTTACATAGGGAGTCGAGTCCTAATCGGTTGCGATCATCTTTTCGTTTGTTACGTTCCTTCTGCTCTTTTATTGGTGTTTATTTGCTGATTGATGCCGCTCAAAAACGTTTTTCCTTTCCAACCGTTCGCGCCTATTTATTTGGTATTGCTGCTATACCTGTCTTTTTGTTGTATCCATTTAACGATTTTCGTGCTTGGTATATTCGTCGGCAAGAGATCATGCAAAAAGCGAAATAAAGGATGGTCGTTAGTGTGAATGATTTGGTGTTATCTCACGTTTCTCAACTGAGAAACCTAGGTTAAAAGCTTTGTCACTTGCTCCCAGTACTCATCACTTTCATTAACGAGTTGATGAAAGGCACCTTCAAGGTAATGTGTTTCCATATTAGGTAAACAGCGTTTAATTTCTGGAATATTGTAAGGATAGTCAACGGTATTATCTTCGGTTCCTTGAATGACGATGGCTTTTTGTTGTGGGTGGGGCTCAAGAGTTTTTTTTTTTTCAACCCATTCATCCATGGCTCCCAGCCAATTTAAAGGGACTTTTTGAGTTTGTAGTGGATCTAAGTGGTGTAAAAAATAGGTAAATTGTTGATCGTGTGAAGAGCTGATCATGGCCCGTTTTATAGTGGATACTAGACTTTGTAGTAAATAATAAAGCCAGCGTAAGTAACGCCAGTGTAAACTGCGAACTAGGGGTGAGAGCAAAATAAGTTGATTCGGTAATTTTATTTCAGCTGAGTCAATCGACGGGTCCAGTAGTGCATTGAGTATTACAGAGCAGCCTGTGCTTTGCCCTAAACATAAATAGTTTTCATAGTTTTCCCTATGAATAATGGTGCGCAAGATATGACTATACTGGTCAAAACTATCGATGCCCGCTCTTTTGCCACTACTTAAACCATGGCCTGGTAAATCAAAACTATGTAAATCATAGCCTTGGCTGAGTGCCCAACGTATGGCTTTGCCATATAGCGCGGTATGATCGAAGTAACCATGTGAGAGAACGATAGTCTGTCCATTAGGCTCTTTCGCTCGCCAACGCTGTTCTACAATACGATAACCACTAATATAACTTTGCCAGATAACATAGTCCTTGGCATATTCTTTATTTATTGTTGTGAGTGAATAGTGTTTGAGATAGCTATCAAGAAGAGGGTGCGCTAGTGTTGTTGTATTTTGGGTGGGGATGGCTTGAATAAAAGAGTTAAATTGTTGGAAAAAGGCCGGCTTTAATTTTTTTTTAAGCATAGACTGAATCAACAAGACCTGTTCTAAGCGGAAGGAAACTCATTGGCATATTTTGAAATCCATTCCGCTGCAGCTTCGTCACCGCTCAATTTCCGTCCTTCTTTTTCAAACACATCTTTTTTGTATTGCTCGATATGACAAACTTGCTCAACCATTCGTGCAGAGAACGCTTCTTTGGGATTAGAAAATAGTACACCTACGTCATAGTGATCTTCTTTATGACGGCACCAGCGAACTTGTGCATCTATTTCAAAATGTTCATCATTAATCGGGATGTGAAGGTGTAGCCAGCTTTCAGGTTCAATATAGCTTTCAGCTTGAAAGCTCAAGCCGCCAATACTGACATCGTTGATGGAATCAAATAGACAGACCCGCTTGTCTAAAAAGCAATACTCGATAGGAATATCCGAGGGGTGTCTAATGAAACGTCTTTCCTCTACTTCATTCATACTTGCACTCGACATAGTCAGCTACGCCCTAGCAATGAAATTAACAGTGGTCTTATGTTTAAGAATAGCAGATAAGCTACATTTAAACAGTCTATTCTCTATTATTTTTTGGTTTTAATACCTTGATATAAAGATAGCACGCTCAGTATAAATCCACCCAAGAGCATTCCGATAATGGCATCAAAAAGTATCGGACTAATGGACGATAAAATGTCACCAATGGCGGGTATCGACAAAGCGATATTGACAATATATCCGCTGATATGGTGCAACCATTCTATGTTGTGACTGGCAATGCCACCGCCAACTAAAAACATGGCGATCGTACCAAAAACAGAAAGGCCTTTCATAAGATAGGGCGCTGACTTAACGAGTAGGGAGCCTAGCTGTTTTTGTACGACATTGGTTTTGTTGCTGAGATACAAACCGATATCGTCTAATTTAACAATGCCTGCTACTAAGCCATAGACTCCCACGGTCATTAAAAAAGCGATAGTCGACAACACGCCAGCCTGGGTAATAAAAGGTGCGCTGTTTACAACGCCTAGCGATATGACAATGATCTCTGCAGATAAAATAAAATCGGTTCGAATGGCGCCACTGATTTTATTCTTTTCGAATTCAGCTAAATCAATAGTAGGATCGGCATGTGCTTGGCTAAGTTGAGAGCGATTTTCCTCTCGTTCTTTTTTATGAAAAAAGTAGTGCCATATGGTTTCAAAGCCTTCAAAGCAAAGAAACGCCCCACCACAAATCAATAGTGGAACAATAAGCCAGTTCGCATAGGCGCTGATTAACAGCGCTGAGGGCACTAAAATAAATTTATTTCGAATTGAGCCTTTGGCAACCGCCCAGACAATGGGAAGCTCCCGTTTAGCGCTAACACCGGTGACTTGTTGAGCATTAACGGCAAGATCATCACCTAGTACTGCGGCGGTTTTTTTTGTAGCGACTTTGCTGAGTGTGGCGATATCATCAAGCAGCGTGGCAATATCATCGAGCAGTAAAAATAAGCTAGATCCAAACATAGTTAATTCTTTGGCTCCGTGTTTACATTACAGATTATTTTGTGGCGGCATTCGCAAAATTACTGAGAGCCCCAGAGACCTTTTGGATAACGGCGTCACAGCCTTTAATATTGTGGCGTTTTTTCAGATAACCCGGATTATTGTAGGCAAGCCAAGTGGCGCCACTTTCGTCTTCCCAGATTAACATCTTTTGCGGTAAATCGATGGCGACAGTTTGCGTACATTGCATCAGTGGCGTGCCTACCTTTGGATTACCAAAAATAATCAGCTCAGTAGGACGTAATTTTTGATCCACTTTTTTGGCGCCAGCGGCGTGGTCAATACGAGTAAATACCGTCATGCCTTTTTCTTTTAGAATGGTTTCTAGCTTGTCAGCGGTTGCTTTCACATTGTGTTGGCTTTTGATTTTAATAAGGCCGCTTGTATTGTCGTAGATACTTTTTGAGTGACTATGATCAGCTTTTTTCCCCTCGTGATGAGAAGCGAGGAGGGAGGTGCTGGCTGTGAGTGCAAGCCCAATAAGCAAGGTGGTCAAGAGTGGTTTGTTCATGACTTAGTTCTCCATAATTAAACATGAATGCTGGTGGGGGTAAAAACTTCCCTGTTATGTTGCTGTAGACTGTTTCCTGTCTTTTGTAAGCTAGTGATTAGATATTTTTGCCCAGTGAAGTTCCACTGGAGCGTAAATCTTCACAAGCCTTGATAATGCGATCCGCCATATTGCGCTCTGCTTTCTTGCCATAGGCGCGAGGATCGTAAACTTTTTTGTCGCCCACTTCGTCTTCAATTTTTAATACGCCATCATAATTTTTCATGATGTGATCAACCACAGGGCGGGTATAGGCGTACTGGGTATCGGTATCGATATTCATTTTTACGACGCCATAATCCAAGGTTTCGTGAATTTCATGCAATTCAGAGCCAGACCCACCGTGGAAAACTAAATCTAAATAAGCATCTTGTCCCAGTGCTTCGACAACCGCTGCTTGGCCATCGCGTAAAATACTCGGTGTCAGTTTAACGTTACCAGGTTTGTAAACCCCGTGCACATTGCCAAAGGTAGCGGCTAGCATAAAGCGACCCATTGAACCCAGCTCTTTGGCTGCCATCACCATGTCCTCTGGTGTGGTGTAGAGCTTGTCTGCAGCAACACCAGAGGTGTCGTGACCGTCTTCTTCCCCACCGACGATGCCGGTTTCAATTTCTAAAATAATATCGTTGGCAACACACTCAGCCATAATGCGCTTTGACTCAGTGATATTTTCTTCCATGGGTAATGCAGAGCCATCATACATGTGTGAGCTAAATAAATTCGGCAGGCCGTTAGCGCGTCGCTTTTTAGTTTCTTCGATGAGTGGCATTAAAAATGAGTCGACATACTCGGGATGACAATGGTCTGTGTGAAGTGCGATATTCACATCGTATTCTTCAGCCATTAAATGGGTATATAGTGCGAGAGCAATAGCGCCTTTGTGCATGGAGCCAACGCCTTGACCCGATGCAAATTTTCCGCCGCCGGTGGAGACTTGAATAATGCCATCGGAATTGGCTTCTTTAAAGGCAAGCAAGGCCGCATTAATGGTTTCGCTGGAGGTGATGTTGATAGCGGGATAGGCAAATTTATTTTGCTTTGCGTTATCCAGCATTTGGCAATATTGTTTATAGTTAACTACAGGCATGTTTTTTTCCTTTCGTGTGATGCGTGTTCAATACATAACACTATTATCTGGGTTTAAAGTCACAAAAAAATTAATTAGTCGATCCTGAAAAATGCACAGCACATGGATGTGCAGTCATTGGCCGATTAGGCCTAACTAATTAGTTTCTGTTGCCCTTTTCGCAAGTATGGCAACGGCGGGCAGTGTTTTACCCTCAACATATTCCAGGAAGGCACCACCGCCGGTAGAGATGTAAGAGACGTTGTCGGCAATGTTGTATTTGTCGACAGCGGCCAGTGTATCACCCCCACCTGCAATAGAAAAACCATCACTTTCAGCAATGGCCATAGAGATAGCTTTGGTGCCTTCCCCAAATTGATCAAATTCAAAAACGCCCACGGGTCCATTCCACAAAATAGTCTTGGCATTTTTGATAATATCAGCGAGTTCGCTGGCAGCGACGGGGCCAATGTCAAAGATCATATCATTACTATCGACATCGCTTGCGGATTTCAATGTGGCGACAGCTGATTCGGAAAATTCAGTGCCTACGATCACATCTTCTGGAACAGGAATTTCAGTTCTTGCCATCAATGCTTTGGCGTTAGGGATGAGTTCTTCTTCGTATAATGACTTACCAACAGGTTTGCCACTGGCCGCTAGAAAAGTGTTGGCAATGCCACCACCGACAATAATTTGGTCGGCGATATTGGCTAATGATTCCAGTACGGTTAATTTGGTCGATACTTTAGAGCCGCCAACAATGGCCACCATGGGGCGAGCGGGGTTCGCAAGTGCTTTTTCTAGGGCATCGAGTTCGCCAGCAAGCAGTGGGCCAGCGCAAGCAATAGGCGCATATTTAGCAACACCATGAGTCGATGCTTGTGCACGGTGTGCAGTACCGAAGGCATCCATCACAAAAATATCGCAGAGATCTGCATAGGCTTGGGCAAGTTCGTCATCGTCTTTCTTTTCTCCGATATTAAAGCGAACATTTTCAAGCAACACGACATCGCCATTTTTTAGGCTTAGGCCATCGCGCCAATCAGCAATAACAGGCACTTCAATAGCCAACAATTCACTGAGGTGCTCAGCTACTGGTTGCATCGAAAACTCTTCGGCGTATTCACCTTCCGTCGGGCGGCCGAGGTGAGACATCAGAATGACTTTAGCACCCGCTTTACGCGCATGCTCAATGGTTGGCAATGCGGCACGAATGCGTGCGTCTGATGTGACAGCACCATTTTTGATCGGTACATTTAAATCTTCACGAATTAATACGCGCTTACCGCTGAGATCTAAATCGGTCATGGATAAAATTGTCATGGTGTTTCCTGTTGCATAGTAAGTGGGTTTTTCGTTAGTAACTGTTTGCTATCCTCGTAACCACATCCAGCATGCGATTGGCAAAGCCCCATTCGTTATCAAACCACGTTAATACTTTGACCAAGTGTTCACCGGCGACACGTGTTTGGCTGGCATCAATGATACCTGAGCGAGCGTCGTGATTAAAATCACACGATGCGAGTGGTTCATTGGTATAACCCAGTACGTTTGGCATGGCAGTCGTCGCGGCGGCAAGTGCCGCATTCACGCTTTCAGTCGTCGTCGCTTGTGTGACCACAACCGATAAATCCATTGCCGATACATTGACCGTGGGTACACGCATCGCCTGCGCTTGAAAACGTCCTGCGAGTTCAGGTAGCAAACGGTCGATTCCCTTTGCTAGGCCGGTATCTACCGGGATAATGGATTGCATGGCAGAACGGGTTTTGCGTAAATCAGTATGGTGATACGCATCGATTACGGGCTGGTCATTCATTGCTGAATGGATGGTCGTAATCACACCGTGCTCAATACCAAAGGCGTTGTGTAAGGTGTGGATCACCGGAACGATACAGTTTGTTGTACAGGATGCATTCGAAATAATATGGTGCTCGCTTGACAATAATGTGTCATTAACGCCATACACAACCGTGATATCAACATCGCTTTCTGCAGGTTGCGAAAATAAGAGTTTTTTTGCGCCGGCTGCTAAATGTCGCTCTGCGGTGGCCCGGTCGGTAAACGAGCCTGTGCACTCTACCAGTAAATCGATACCCATGGCTTGCCAGGGCAAACTCTCGATATTTTCCTCATGCAAAATGGTAATACGGTGTCCATTGACCACTAGGGTATCACCATCAAGTGCTACCGTTCCTGGAAAGCGCCCGTGGGTTGAATCGTACTTGGTTAAATGGGTAATCGTCGCTTTATCAGCGAGTTCGTTGATGGCGACGATCTCAATTTCTGCCTCGGGTTTGGATTCGTGGAGCGCCCGTAAAAAGCAGCGCCCTATTCGTCCGTAACCATTTATGGCAATACGCAGTGTCATTACTTTAATCTGAAAGCAATTCTTCGGCAGTGGCAATCACATTGTTAACGGTAAAGCCAAAGTGTTCCATTAGATCGTCTATAGGTGCAGATTCGCCAAAGGTGCTCATGCCAATAATGCGCCCATCTAAACCGACAAATTTGTACCAGTAGTCTTCATGGCCAGCTTCAATAGCAATGCGAGCCCCGACTTCGATGGGCAGAACTGATTGTTTATATGCAGCATCTTGTGCGGCAAACACTTCGGCGCAAGGCATGGAAACAACACGAACGGCATGGCCTTTGTCCTTCAGGATTTTGGCGGCCTCCATTGCCAGCTCTACTTCTGAGCCAGTAGAAATAAAAATTAATTCAGGTTCTCTGTCACTATCTTCAAGAATGTAAGCGCCTTTGGCGATATTGGCCACTTGATCATCATTACGGCTTTGTGGCGCTAACCCTTGCCGAGAAAATACTAGGGCGCTAGGACCATCTCGGCGTTCGATAGCGGCCTTCCAGCACACGGCAGACTCGACAGTATCACATGGGCGCCAAGTTTGTAGGTTGGGTGTGCTACGTAGGGCGGTGAGTTGCTCAACAGGTTGGTGTGTCGGGCCGTCTTCACCAAGACCGATAGAATCGTGAGTATAAACAAAGATACTTTGTTGGCCCATCAACGCGGCCATACGTACGGCGTTGCGAGCGTATTCCATAAACATTAAAAAGGTTGCACCGTAATTAATAAAGCCACCGTGCAGGGCGATACCATTCATTATGGCGCTCATACCGAACTCGCGGACACCATAGTAGATATAGTTGCCGCTGGCATCCTTGGCATCTATGCCTTTAGCGCCAGACCATAGGGTTAAATTAGAGCCTGCTAAATCTGCTGAGCCACCTAGCAATTCCGGGAGTACGGGACCAAACGCATTAATGGCATTTTGTGACGCTTTACGGCTGGCGATTTTTTCCATTTTTTGCTGACATTCTTTAATGTAAGCTTCCGCTTTTTCACTAAAGTCTGCGGGTAGATCGCCTTTAATAACGCGACGCTCAAATTCGCTGGCTAGTTCAGGATGTGCTTTGCTGTAGTTGTCAAAGCGTACCTTCCAATCGTTTTCATGCTCTACCCCTTTTGCTTTGGCGTCCCATCCGGCGTAAATGTTGGCGGGTATCTCAAAAGGGCCATGTTCCCAGCCAAGGGTTTCGCGAGTTAATGCAATTTCGTCATGGCCTAAGGCGGCACCATGGCACTCTTCTTTGCCCTGCTTGTTGGGGGAGCCATAACCAATAATCGTTTTACAACAAATCAGGGTGGGACGATCTTTTTCTTTGCGAGCGGTATCGATGGCCGTTTGAATTTCTTCTGGATCATGGCCATTAACCTTGGGGATCACTTGCCAGCCGTAGGACTCGAAGCGCTTAGGTGTGTCATCGGTAAACCAACCTTCAACTTCGCCATCAATAGAGATGCCATTGTCATCGTAAAACGCAATGAGTTTACCTAAGCCTAAGGTGCCCGCTAAGGAGCAGGCTTCGTGGGAGATGCCTTCCATCAAACAGCCATCACCCATAAATACGTAGGTGTGGTGGTCGACAATCTTATGGTCTTTGCGATTAAACTGAGCGGCTAAGATTTTTTCAGCCAGGGCCATACCCACAGCATTGGTAATGCCTTGGCCTAATGGACCCGTAGTGGTTTCGACGCCAGGAGCGTAGCCGTATTCTGGGTGGCCAGGGGTTTTAGAGTGTAGCTTGCGGAAGTTTTTCAGCTCCTCGATAGGGAGTTCATAGCCACTGAGGTGTAGTAAAGAATAAATCAGCATTGAGCCGTGACCGTTGGAAAGTACAAAGCGATCGCGGTCTGGCCAGGCAGGGTTACTGGGGTTGTGCTTTAGATAATCGTTCCATAGTACCTCGGCGATATCAGCCATCCCCATGGGGGCACCTGGGTGACCGGAGTTGGCTTGTTGAACGGCATCCATACTCAAAGCGCGTATGGCGTTGGCGAGGTCTCGACGTGTGGTCATGGGAACTAATCCTGAACGGTAACAATGGGATGGTAAAAAAGGCGCTATTCTCGCATATTTGTTGGAGGCACAACACCACCAATATTGAGTTAATTGAGCCAGATCATAGTGGGAGCAGGCAATTTTCTCTCTAGCTTATCGGTGTGGTGATCGTGCATAATGTCGCGATGATCAAAACCAGCCTCGACCATTTGCCGGATCTTAAACAAAAGCATATTCACAGTATTGTGGATGTGATTCATGATGAATTTGATCAGGTGGTCAGTGCGGCGACTAAACCGACGCGACAGCGCAGTCGCATTCTTTTAATCTTGCTTTTTGGTAGCTACGCGAAAGGGAATTATGTCGATGACATTAACAGTGGTTACACGAGCGATTACGATATTCTGGTGATACTCAATGAGCCAGAGCTAGTCGATGAGTATAAGATTTGGCATACCGTTGAAGAGCGTTCGACAGTCAAAGTGGGTGCCCCGGTTAACCTGATTGTTCACACATTGAGAGAGGTGAACCAGGAGTTAAAACAGGGCCATTACTTTTTTAAAGATATTCGCGAGCAGGCCATTCTACTCTATCAATACAATCACACCGAATTGCTCAATCCCCCGCCGCTGGTTCGTGAAGAAGCACAGCATATTGCGCGTCAACACTATGAGCATTGGTTTAACAGTGCCGATACCTTTTACAAATATTCAAAGCAAGCTATCGAAAACCGCGATTATAATTTTGCCGCGTTTAACTTGCATCAAAGTGTTGAGCGTTATTACTCGTGCTTGTTATTGGTGTTAACGAACTATCGTCCCAAAAGCCATAACATTAAAATGCTGCATAGCTTGGCCTTGCAACATTGCGATGCGCTCAAGCCAGTATTCCCTCAAAATGAAAAGTATAATCGACGTTGTTTTCAGTTGCTGAAAAAAGCCTATATCGAAGCTCGCTATTCGGAACACTATTCTATTAACGAGGATGAGTTAATGTGGTTAGTCGCAGAGATAGAAAAGCTGAGAGCGCTAATAGAAGTTTGCTGTCGAGATAATATATAGGCGTCCTGCAGATTATTCCTTGCTTATTGCTGAGACAAAAAGGTATTCAGGTGGTCTTCCCCCATTGCTTTCAGCTCAGTCATTATATGGTTCAAAAATACCCTGACTTTAGTTTCTACGTAATTTCTCTGGGCGTAATAAGCATAGATATTAAACGATTTTGAGCGGTAAAAAGGCTGAATAACGGTTAACGAGCCCTCTTGTATTGCGGAACGTAAAAGAAAATGAGGCGCTTGAATCAGCCCTAGACCATCTTGGCAGGCTTTCACCATTGATAGACCATCGCTGGTGATTAATCTGGGCTTGGGTGAAATTTCTTTACATTGTTTATTCTTACCTCTGTCGCTAACGGTATAGACAGGCATTATTTTTCCCGTGTGTAAAAATCGATATAAAATCCACGGCTGCTTTGCTAGATTTGCTGAACTTATTTTTTTTGATCGCGATAAAAATTCAGGTGATGCACAGGTGGCGAAATCCATTGGCGAAAGTTTTCTGGCGATAAGACGGCTATCTTTTAGCGCTCCAGTGCGCACAGCGATATCAATCGATTGATTCACCATATCAATGTAGTCGTCCGTCAAACTGAGGTCTATCTCTATATCGGGGTATTGGCGAGAGAAGCTCGCCAGCATGGGGGTGATATATAGCTGTCCATAAGCAACGGGCACATTCACTTTGAGCTTCCCCTCAGGCTTGCTTTGCTCTAAGCGTAACTGATTTTCGCAAGACTCCAACCCTCCTAAGAGTTCTAAGCATTTTTCGCGATATTGTTCTGCCGCCAATGTGAGTTGTAGTTGACGGGTACTCCTATTAAATAGGCAAATTTTTAAATGTCGTTCCAGTTGTTGAATGGATTTAGATACGGTAGAGGGGTCGACCCCCAGCTTGGCCGCAGCCGATGCAAAGCTGCCACAGTGGGCTACTGTTAAAAATTGATTGATTAAATTAAGTTTATCCATTCGTGAATTATATCCACTTATAAAGTGAAATAGTGACTATTGATCAATATAGGCCGTATTTTTATACTCGACGAAATTAACTAATCTAGAGTATTTAATATGAAACAACGATTATTTTTACTGTTTTTCATTTCCATGACATTATTTTCAAATGCCACCTTTGCCGCAAAAAATGTTATCGGAATTCTTGTGTTTGATGGCGTGTTAACCAGCGATATTACGGCTCCCGCAGAGGTATTTGGCAACGCAAGTAAACAATCCTGGTTTAACGACTATGAGGTTAGAATGATCTCTGTCAGCGATCAGCCTAGAGTAACCACCGAAGAAGGCTTGGTGCTTAATGTTGACTCCCATATTGGTGATCCTCAAAATCTTTCTGTTCTTATCGTGCCCAGTTCGTATTCGATGAAACCATTATTGCGTAACAAGACACTGATAGAATTTATTGCAGAGCAAAGTAAGCGCGTAGATTGGTTAGCTAGCCATTGTTCAGGTGCCTTGTTACTTGCGGAGGCTGGTGTCTTGAATGGAAAAAAGGCAACGACATGGGCGGGTGGCGAATCTGATTTTCAAAAAGCCTATCCGGCGGTGTTGGTTCAGGAAGATAAAAATTACGTGGTCGATGACAATATCATAACGAGCAATGGCAGTGTGGTAAGTTATCTTGCCAGTATTAAATTATTGTCCTTGATGACCGGTGAAAAATTGGCGCAAGAGGTATTCGATGCCTTACAGCTTGGCAGAATCACTAAGAGTTACTAGTCGTTATTAATAACCCGGCAGGTAATTTGTGCCGGGTTAATAAGGGGTTCGTCTGAACCCATGAATTTACGATAATGCAGAAACGCTTTCTAAATGCCAAACTTTGGCGACAATTTGCCAGCCATTTTCACCATTCACAAAACATAAGTGATCAGCAAAGATGTTGTCATGGGACCTCAGTCGCACCTTAACGGTGGCGCAATCGCTGGATAACCAGTCGATCATAATGATTTCTTCCTCTCTCTTTTGATTGGCGCTGGCAGGAGAGGGGCGGTTATCGACATCATGGCGAAAGCTGGCGATGGGATCCGCAAATACTGAACCCTGATCAACATCAAACAGGCTGGCGCTGCTGTGAAATACACTATCCAGCTTTTCTACATCGCAGTGATAGATGGCATCAAAGTAAATTTCTATCGCATCCAATAAGGCTTTATTTCTCATCAATGGTTCTCTCTTGGTCGATTGTTTACATGAGTGACCACAATATCAAAGAACCTATCCGCCTTATATTGGCTAAAAAGACAATATAAATTAATATTACGCCATTATGAACGATTCTAAGCAAAAGCCTCTCGTTTGCATCTTGGTCTACAACCATTTGTGTATGTTTGAGTATGCGATTGCCCTGGAGATATTTGCTTTGCCCAGGCCAGAAATTGAACCTTGGTATGACTACCGGATTATTGCAGTAGAGCCTGGTCCTATCACGGGTATGGGAGGAGCTTTAATTAATGCGCCTTATGACTTGGCAGCACTAAAGGGGGCATCACTTATAATTGTTCCAGGTTGGTATGGGGACGTCAGTGAAGCCTTAAAGCAAGCACTTTGTGAAGCCCATGCTAAGGGTGTGAGAATTGCCACTATTTGTTCCGGTGTTTTCCTGCCTGCCATCTGTGGTTTACTAAAAGGTAAGCAAGCGACCACACATTGGCGCTATGCCACCCAGCTCCAGCAAGACTATCCCGATATTTTGGTGAAGCCTGATGTTCTATATGTTGACGAGGGCGGTATTCTGACTTCAGCGGGATCTGCTGCGGGCATCGACCTTTGCTTGCATATTGTTCGCCAAGATTTTGGTAGCAAGGTTGCCAATCAAGTGGCTCGAAGATTAGTTTTACCTCCTCATCGCGAAGGTGGGCAGTCACAATACATCCCTCGTCCATCGCCTAGACCAGGGAATCAATTTTCTTTGTTATTGGATAAGATCAGAGCATCCTTAAATGAGGAGTGGTCCGTCGAGCGGATGGCGAAAACCGCTAAAGTTTCGTCCCGAACATTGTTAAGACGATTTCGCGATACAACCGGAGAAAGCCCGCTGACTTGGTTAACCATGGAAAGATTATCATTGGCAAGAGAGCTGTTAGAAACAACAAGTCTACATGTGAATGCGGTTGCAGAAGCTTCGGGCTTTGTGACTTCAGAATTGTTAAGACACCATTTTAAACGGCACTATCACACCAGCCCTTTGATGTATCGTTCTCAGTTTAATATTAAGGGCACTTCTAAAAATTTTCGATGATTTTCATTAGCAGTTCAGCTAAAAAGAATAACGCAAAACTAATGCTTTTATTGCTAATTGAATCTAAGCTTACAAGCTAAATCTTTCTCTTAAAAAACGCGCGACGCCATCTTCATGGTGATGTCCAATAACACGCGTTGAAAAGTTTTTGATATTCGTATTTGCATTCTCCGGTGCATAACATTCGTCGGCTAATTCAAACATACTTAAATCGTTATCGTTATCACCAAAACAGATGAGTTGTTTAACATTAAGTTGTCGGCGCAGTTTGTCAACGGCTGTGCCTTTGTTGGCATCGCTGTGGTGAATGTCCATCCATTTTAATCCATTGCCCTCTATGGCAGGGCCGGAGTATGCGATTAAGTGGGCGTGTTGACGAATGCGTGCTTCAACAGCCTCAATATCCAAAGTATTGCCCAGCATACTGATATTGGTGATTTGAGCATTTTCTGGCATCTCTTCAATGGGCTTTACGAGCGCATTGGTTCGAATATGAAAGGTCGATAAAAGGCGTTTTTCTTCATCACTATTGACTTTTGGGTGGTAAATGCCTTGCTGATGCTTTTCATCAATAGTGGTGATAAAAGGAGTGATACCTTGAGAAAGCGTAGCCTCCATGACTTGTACCGCTTCCGCTGTCGTCAATACATTTTCGAGAAATAATGTTTTCTCAATAGGGTTCCAGGTGATAACGCCATTGCTATAGATGTGCGGTAGAGGGAAGTGATGCCCCTCTATAATATTTTGCGCAGAATGCAAATTGCGCCCTGTTGCTAGGGTGTAGGCAATATTTTTTGCGGATAACAATGCCAGAGTTTCTCGGGTAAAATCAGAAATCTCTGAGTTGTTATTTAATAGTGTGCCATCCAAATCAAAAACAATTAATTCCATAAGCCGCTTGCTATGTATGGGAACTCTGTGCGAAGCAAATTTATTTTCGCACAGCAGTCACCAGTAATAAGTGAAAATTTCTAGGTTTAATAGTAGCAGTTTGGTATTTATTTGCGCAGCTATTTTGTATAGATGCTTTTGTAAAAATGAAAGATGCTCCAAATAAGTAGAACTCTCTACCATTACTTCTGATCAGTCTCGCTTATCCCTCGACCAGTTTCAGCAATTTCGTGTTCAACTGCCTCCTTTACCAACTCTAGTAAGCGTATATAGAGTGCCTCTGCCGGGCCAGCCTCGCCACTTGCGGAATAGAATAGGTTATGACAGGTATTTTTATGTTCTACTGCTTGTTGCTCAATTTTCAATACTTGGATACGGCCCAGCATAGCTTGGATATTCGCAAGAGTATCACTTGAGCATTCGTCGATTAATGGGTTACGTTGGTGAAATAAATCAATGTGTACCATCGCTATTCTCCTTATTTATTTTCAGCAAAGTGTTTGTGCTAAACCCTTGTAGGCTTTTAACTTCGGTGAAAAGGGTCCTTAAACCCAGAATACGGGTAATAATGAAGGTGTCAACGGCTTAGAGTCTTTATGGTTGATTTTGGTGACATGGAATCGTTTTTATTTTTGTGGAAGCCTTTAAACGCCTTGTCAGGTGGGTTTTTATAGTGTGTTTAGGCCTTTATTATATTCCTATCTTCAATGGCTCTTATTGTTTTCATTCTAAATCTATATCAAAAAATTTTGATATAGATTAAAAGCCTTGTTATAGTGCCTCCCCATGATGTCTTCTTCGCCCTCATTCCATGACGTATCGGCCTTAAGTAAGGCGGCAGGTGAGCCTTTGCGTTTGGAGGTTCTGAGAGTTTTGGCTCAGGATTCCTATGGTGTCTTGGAGCTTTGCGAGATATTTCAGCACAAGCAGTCTGGAATGAGTCACCATCTCAAGGTCCTGGCCGAATCGGGCTTGGTGGCAAAGCGGCGTGAGGGTAATTCTATTTTTTATAGTCGGGCCATACCTGTCTTGAATAATGAGCTGGGGTTATTGCATCAGCAATTACTAATAGCCATAGACACGCTTTCTTTATCTGAGAATGTCTCTGAGCGTGTTCAAAATATACGGTATAGCCGAATAGTACAATCGCAACAGTTTTTTGAACAACAGTCTGATAAATTTAAAGAGCAGCAAGATTTAATTGCTGAGTATCCAGTTTATGGCGCTGCTGTCGCAGAGCTGCTAATAAAAACTTCGATTCCATCGAGAGGTTTGGCAGTTGAAGTAGGGCCGGGTGCTGGTGAGTTTTTGCCAGAATTGGCCCAGCAGTTTGAGCAAGTGATTGCTTTGGATAATGCAGCGACGATGTTGCAAAAAGCGATAGCTTATTGTTCTCCTAAAAATTTAAAAAATATTATTTTTGCTGAAGGTGATACTAAGGAATTATTGTCATATAGCAAGAAAGTGGACTGTGTTGTGATGAATATGGTTTTGCATCACACTCCTTCGCCAGCCGATGTATTTGTAGATATCGCATCTTGTCTGAAACCAGGTGGTGTTTTACTGATAACTGACTTATGTCGCCATGATCAAGATTGGGCAAAAACAGCCTGTGGTGATATTTGGTTGGGTTTTGATGGTCGTGAGTTACAACGTTGGGCGACCTTGGCTGGCTTAACAAAAGGTCACAGTAATTTTTTAGCGCTGCGCAACGGCTTTCAGATACAGTTGCAGCAGTTTTTTAAATAAAAATGACTGGGTGTCGCAGTCTTAATTAAAATTGAGAGGAAGAAGCATGTCAGAGTATTCACTATTTACCTCGGAATCAGTTTCCGAAGGCCATCCTGACAAAATGGCTGACCAAATTTCCGATGCTGTTGTCGACGCCATGTTAAAAGATGATCCAGAGTCTCGAGTTGCTGTAGAGACATTGGTAAAGACGGGGATGGTCGTGCTGGCTGGTGAGGTGCGTACTTCAACCTATATTGATCTTGAAGACTTGGTGAGAGATGTCATTTTGGGAATTGGTTATAACTCGAGTGATGTCGGTTTTGACGGCGCTTCTTGTGCGGTGCTCAATGCGATTGGTAAACAGTCTGTCGATATTGCAATGGGTGTTGATGAAGGCGATAACAAGGATCAGGGGGCTGGTGATCAGGGTTTAATGTTTGGTTATGCAACGAATGAAACCGATGTGTTAATGCCTGCCCCCATTTATTATTCTCATCGTTTGGTTGAGCGCCAGGCAAAAATGCGTAAAGAAAACGTATTACCTTGGTTGCGCCCTGATGCTAAAAGCCAGGTGACCTTGCGATATGAAAATGGCAAGCCGGTGGCGATTGATGCGGTTGTTTTATCAACTCAGCATGATCCGGAAATATCTTTAGGGAATTTGCGTGAAGCGGTGTTGGAAGAGGTTATAAAACCAGTTTTACCTGCTGAATGGTTGCATAAAGATACGCTTTATCATATTAATCCAACAGGTAATTTTGTGATTGGTGGTCCTGTTGGCGATTGTGGTTTAACTGGGCGCAAAATTATTGTCGATACCTACGGTGGTATGGCTCGTCATGGCGGCGGTGCATTTTCTGGCAAGGATCCATCAAAAGTTGACCGCTCCGCAGCCTATGCTGGGCGCTATGTCGCTAAGAATATTGTTGCGGCTGGTCTTGCCGATCGCTGTGAAATTCAAGTCTCTTATGCCATTGGTGTCTCTGAGCCTACGTCTATTTCTATTAATACATTTGGCACAGGCAAGTTATCAGATGCCGAGTTATCTAATTTAGTGCGTGAACACTTTGATTTGCGTGCAGGTGGTTTAGTGGCGATGCTAGATCTTAAACGTCCCATCTATCAACCAACGGCAGCGTATGGTCATTTTGGGCGTGAAGAAGAAAATTTTACATGGGAAAAAACAGATAAAGTTGAGTTGTTAAAAGCAGCTCTTTAATCATCTATTGATACGCTCGTGATCAAGCGAGCGTTAACCACTAATAACCATCTAGTCACCGTAAAAGGGGTTATCCTAATGAGTGCAGAATTAAAAATAGTAGAAAATTTTAGTGATTATAAAGTGGCGGCAGTCACAGCCGAAGCGTTTCGAAAAGATGCTGAGTGGGGACGTAAGGAGATAATGATCGCCGAGGGAGAAATGCCTGCGTTAATGGCCTTGCGCAAAAAGTACAAAGGAGAGCAGCCACTTGCGGGTGCAAGGATTATGGGTTGTATTCATATGACCATTCAAACAGCGGTACTGATTGAAACCTTAATTGATCTAGGTGCTGAAGTTCGTTGGTCTTCTTGTAATATTTTTTCAACGCAAGATCATGCGGCGGCGGCCATTGCTGCTGCGGGTATTCCCGTCTTTGCCTGGAAAGGAGAAACAGAAGAAGAATTTTGGTGGTGTATTGAGCAAACGTTGAAAGTTGAAAAAGATAGCGATGCACTTTGGGATGCCAACATGATTTTGGATGATGGGGGTGATCTAACCCAGCTATGCCATGAAAAATATCCTGAAATGCTGGATAAAATACATGGCATTTCAGAAGAAACCACAACAGGGGTTCATCGTTTGCAAGAAATGTTACAGACTGGTGAGCTAAAAGTACCCGCTATTAATGTGAATGATTCTGTGACTAAATCAAAAAATGATAATAAGTACGGTTGTCGTCATAGTTTAAGTGATGCAATCAAGCGGGGTACGGATCACTTGTTGATGGGCAAAAAAGCGCTTGTTGTTGGCTATGGCGATGTAGGTAAAGGTTCAGCCGCCTCGCTTAAACAAGAAGGGATGATTGTTAAAGTAACTGAAGTTGATCCCATTTGTGCCATGCAAGCTTGTATGGATGGTTTTGAAGTGGTATCGCCTTATGTCGGTGGTATTAACTTGGAAAGTGCAGACTGTATTAACAAAGAGCTGCTAGGTACGACCGATCTCATCGTGACAACTACGGGTAATACCAATGTCTGTGATAAATTTATGCTACAGGCATTAAAGCCAGGTGCTGTCGTCTGTAATATTGGCCATTTTGATAATGAGATTGATACCGCTTACATGCGTGAAAATTGGCAGTGGGATGAAGTAAAACCACAGGTGCATAAGGTGAAACGTAGTGAAGAACCCGGTGATCATTTGATTTTATTATCGGAAGGACGTTTGGTTAATTTAGGTAATGCAACGGGCCACCCTTCGCGCATTATGGACGGTTCTTTTGCCAACCAAGTCTTGGCCCAGATGTATTTATATGAAGCCAAGTTCGCTGATTTACCCGCTGCAGAAAAACCAAATCATTTGTATCTAAAAGTTTTGCCTAAAAAATTGGACGAAGAGGTTGCGGCAGAAATGGTTGCAGGCTTTAATGGTGTGATCACTCAATTAACACCTGGTCAAGCGAAGTATATTAATGTTAGTGTTGAAGGCCCGTTCAAACCGGATACTTATAAGTACTAACAGACTTGCTGGTAAATCAATTAAAAAGAATATGCTGAGCTAACGTTCAGTGTATTTATGTTTCTGGCGTCATTCCCGCGCAGGCGGGAATCCAGAAAGTTAATCGATATATTTTAGTCTGGCCCTTCGCCTTGTTCTACACGGACGTAGGGTACGTCGAGCAACGCAGGAGCAGTTGCAGATCGCGGGGGTGACAATTGTATTTTTTTGGTGTTCTGATAGTAATATACTGTGTGTGCGGGTAGCTGGCGGTTTTTGTCTGCAGGCTATGTCTTTTCAATAAAACTAGGTTTTCTTTATGAGCGATGAGCAATTACGCTTAAGTTTTGAATTTTTTCCGCCTAAAACAGATGTCGGTCGAGAAAAGCTATTAAATGTACGTAATGAGCTGGATAAGTTATCTCCCGAGTTCTTTTCTATGACTTATGGCGCTGGTGGATCGACGCGCGATAATACAAAAGGTTTAGTTAAGCAGTTTATTGCTGAGGGCTTTAGTGCCGCGCCACATTTGTCTTTTGGTGGTGACTCAGAAGAAACGATTAAAGCTTTATTGCAAGAATACAAAGAAGCGGGCGTAGAGCGTATCGTTGCCTTGAGAGGTGATACGCCATCAGGTATGGGCGGCGCTTCGCAAATGATTTATGCCAATGAATTAGTTGCTTTTATTCGTGAACATTTTGGAACGAATTTTCATTTAGAAGTCGCGGCTTACCCTGAAATTCATCCCGAAGCAAAATCTTACACTGCCGATGTTCAATATCTTAAAGGTAAATTTGATGCAGGTGCCAATAGTGCGATCACGCAATACTTTTTTAACCCCGATGCATTTTATTATTTTTTAGACCGGTGTCATCAGGTGGGTATTGATCAGCCTATTTATCCAGGTATTATGCCAATCATTAATGTTCAAAATCTTGTGCGCTTTAGCGCTGCATGTGGGGCAGAAATTCCCCGTTGGCTGCAAAAAGCGTTAGAGTCCTATGGTGATGATCAGGCCAGCATGCAAGCGTTTGGTGTGGATGTTATCACCGAATTTTGTGACATCTTGTTAGAAAATGGTGTGCCTGGGCTGCATTTTTATACCATGAATCAACTAGAGCCCACTAAACAAATTGTGGAAAATTTGGGTTTAAGCCCAGCGAGTTAATATTTCAATACTTGCTTGCTAGCAAGTCACTTTAAAATGATACACCAAGGTAGCAAGATATCTATTTATTCTTCTAAGCGTCATTCCCACGATCTATATTGCTCCTGCATGCTCGACGTACCCTACGTCCATGTAGGCAAGGCGGGAATGACGGTGGTATTCTTTTAAGCACCCCGGTAGTAAGCCCCTTTTTTTGGGAAAATTTTCGGTCACTGTATGCGTATCCCCAGAGTTTATATTTCACAAGTCTTAGCTGAAAATAGTCGCATTGAGCTTTCAGGTGATGTTGTTCATTATTTAAAAAATGTCATGCGCATGAAAGTGGGACGTGAGGCTATTTTTTTTAATGGCGATGGCAATGAATTTTTAACCGTCATCGTGGCTATTGAAAAGAAACGTCTTGTTGTTGATGTGGGTAAAATGTCTACTCCTGCCATGGAGTCGCCCTTATCGATTCATTTGGGGTGTTGTTTAATCAAGAATGATCGTATGGATTGGTTATTACAAAAGGCAACGGAGTTGGGCGTGGCAAGTTTTTCTCCATTGTTTAGTGAATATACCGATACCAAAATACCCCAGGCGCGCCTCGAAAAAAAAATAGAACACTGGCAGCAGGTGATTATTAGTGCCTGTGAACAATCGGGACGAACGCATCTTCCTAAGATTGGCGCTCCTCAGGTTTTGACGGCATGGATGGAATCTACTCATTCTGATTTTAAAGCGGTTTTACATCCTTATCATGCGCAGCCTTTGCAGGCTAATCAAACATTGGGTGAGGTAAGGACTATTGCATTATTGGTTGGCCCAGAGGGAGGCTTTAGTGAGGCCGAAATTGCTGCTGCTCACGCTCACCAATTTCACTCAATAAGTTTGGGGCCACGTATTTTGCGCGCTGAAACGGCTCCTCTTGCTGCGTTAAGTTTATTGCAGCATTATTTCGGCGATTTATAACACACATTTACACTGCCTCTCGAAGCCCTTAAACCTAGAAACCGCAGTTGAATCCGCTTTCACTCAATTGGGTGAGTGAATAAAAATTCTTAAATGCGTGGTTCATTGAGGTTTTTATCAATTTCACCGTGGCCAACTGCGGTTTCTAGGTTAAAGTATCACCCTCTTTATTCTGGTTATTGTGATGAGTGTGAATAAGCTGACTGTCCCCGTTATTTTGGTCGTGGCTTCTGCCTGTGGATTATTGGTGTTGTCCTTTGGATTTCGGTCTAGCTTTGGTTTATTTGTTGGTGATATCACCCAGCTGAATACCTAGGGAAGGGAAACCATTTCCATCGCGCTGGCCATACAAAATTTAACCTGGGGTATTGTTGCTGTTTTTGCGGCTGTTTAATATGGTTTAGGGCTGTGGTTTACCGCAGGGGTTGATCAGGTATGGCTATTAAATGCGAGCAGTGGCATTTTAGTGGGTGCTGGTGTTGTGTGGGTACTGCATTTGGTATTGTATTGCCCGCTATGGCCCGCGCCGTTGGGTCAGAGCGACGCCAGTGGGCTTTGGGTTTGGGAACGGCGGCGGGCTCCTTTGGGCAGTTTTTAGTGGTGCCAGCAGTGCCACCAACCTCAGGTTTGGTTGCCTTTATGTTTGGCACGCGATATTTGTCATTACTGTATGGCCTTGTTTTTTTGAGTCACCAGCTCGGTAGTTTCTCTGGTGTTTGGTTGGGAGGATGGATCTATGACCACTACGGCACCTATAATATCGTTTGGTGGCTCAGTGTTGGGTTGGCTGTTGCCGCTATAGCGCACCTGCCAATTAAAGAGAAGTCAGTGTCTCGTGTACTGATATAAATTGCATACTACTGGGGTATTAAAAAAGAATACAATCGCGGTAATGACGCCGAGAATAATAAAAATATTGATCGTTATTTCAGTATGCGCTTTTTGAATGACCTGCTAGTCATGTTCTGTTGTTAAATATTGAATTAGGAAATAAATATGTCTGAACTCATTAATCCCGATGCGCATGAAACTCGGCCGCTAAAAGATTATGCAGAAAAAGCGTATTTGGATTATTCCATGTACGTTATCTTGGATCGCGCCCTACCCAATATCGGCGATGGTTTAAAGCCGGTACAGCGTCGTATTGTGTACGCAATGAGTGAGCTAGGTTTAAAGGCCACCGCTAAATTTAAAAAGTCAGCACGAACGGTGGGCGATGTGATTGGTAAATTTCATCCCCATGGCGACTCCGCAGCCTACGAAGCCATGGTGCTAATGGCACAATCATTTTCGTATCGATATCCATTGGTTGATGGTCAAGGTAATTGGGGGTCTCCTGATGACCCTAAATCCTTTGCGGCAATGCGTTATACAGAGTCACGTTTAACGGCTTATAGTGATATTTTATTGGGAGAATTAGGGCAGGGTACGGTTGAATGGATGCCAAATTTTGATGGTACTTTAGATGAGCCCAAAGTACTACCAGCACAAGTGCCGAATATTTTATTAAA
>JBNKUQ010000035.1:12024-32588 GCA_050298695.1 Cellvibrionaceae bacterium | reverse complement strand
ATTATCTTTTGCGACTGTTTCAGCTCTTTTAGAGGCAGCATCAAGTGCCCTAGACATATCACTTTGCCAATTATCTTTAATTTTGGGATCTTTCTTTTGTTTTGGCTTTACCTGTGTTTTATTTTTTGGTACAGGATCGTTATCTTTAGCACCTTTTAACATGCTATCAAAAAAGTCATGTATCCATCTTGGATCGATACCAAAACTCACTTGTATTTTTCCATTCGTGGAGCGAGGATAAGCAGAGCGCCTTTCTGCTATTTTATCTGCTTCATCAAATACCTCTTCATCTGCTGGGCCAAAAATATAACCTCCTTCGGTAATATTCGTTTTAGCGGCATATCCACCATGCATTTTAACCATATAACTTTTAATAGCTTCTAAGGTTTTTTTAAAGTCATTTTCATCGGAGATTGGATTGGTAATAAACTCAACAATAGCAGTTTGACCCAACAATAAAGAAGGAAATTTCTTATCATCCGTCTTGGATATTCCACCGTAATGATCAATACCTATCCTGTAATCATCACTTTTTTTGTCGATGGCACAGCGTGTGTAGGGAACATCGCCGGTAGCCTCATTCACTTCTTTCTTTAACGCTAATAACTCCTCAGCCTCAGTATCTTTGTTTTTCTTTGCTTTAAGATATTTGTCCCATGCTTTTTTAGCATTTGTACTTATTTCCGTATTGTATACAGGAATTTCAGATTCAAACTCTATCCCTACCGCACGCTGGGCGGCGTTAGCGCTCGCAAGGTTTGTTTGTTTAAGAGGCCCCACAGAGGCATCCTCCTTTTGTTGTAATGCCTTTGCTCCCATGATGTCGGCCTCTCTTTCTAAGCCTGTATCATCGTTAATATTCACTTCTCCCTTCATCTGTTTTGTTGGTTGCACTCTCCCCTGCTTTTGTTGAACCACATGCCAGGCTTCGTGAGGTAAATGTTGCTCTTGACCTGAAGCAACATGAATATCGGTTCCCTGCGCGTAAGCATGGGCTTGTAATTGTGCTGGTTTATCAGAATTGTAGTGTACTTTGACATCATCCATCGAATAGCCAGAAAGGCTTTCAACACCCGACTTGAGATTATCAGGTAAGCCAGTATTGTTTTCTTGTCTCTGGACGACCAGTTGCTGAACAGGAGTATGATTAATCTGATCTTGCAACTGAGTGATACTTTCTACCTGTTTAGAGTGATCCGCGTTCTTTTGAAATTGCTGCTGAACTTGTGAACTTGGCCGCTTATCAATAAGGTAGTCAGAAGATGCGCCCACTTCCCTCCTTTGTAGGCTATCAGCTTCCACTGTCGTTGATAAACTCTGACTCTCTTTAGACTTATCAGCATAAGTATTCATCTACTTTACTCCTTATTACTCTTCTTCATAAACACGACTAAATAGTCGATACAAAATCGAGAGAACCGCAATAATGACAGGGATAATAATAATTCTACCCCAACTGGTTTGCCATTCCGGTAAGCAACCTAACAAAATAAAAAAGAGTGTAAGAAGGCTCAATTTTGTTATCGCATAAGCAGGGTGAATGGCTTTGAGGATAACTCGCACACGGCAGTTTGTTCGCCAAAGAAACTCAACTAACAAGGTAAATACCAGTAAAACGATAAAGGTATTCATATAAATATCTCTTTTAGGGCATACCTCCCCACAGACATCGAATATATTAACAACCATGGGGTGATATAAAACTTGCCCTATTGGACCCAGGCTATTGTAATCAATATAATTTCTTTCCGTATCAGCAAAATTCTTTTTAATGACATGCGAGAATAACTTCATTTTTTCGCTATGGAGAGAGGGGCTTTCAGTTTCTTTATCAACCGCTAAAGCTTCTTGCTTACCATCTTTAAAGTAAGGCGGGAAAGGTAAACTCCACAAACCAATACCACCAAAATTGTATTTTAAATAAGTAATGTCATCCAAAAATTGTCGATAAGGCTTGCTTGATTCTTCGCCCTGATACTCTCGGGTAATCACAGGAACAACAGCTAATAAGGCATCAACTCTTTTACTACCGGAGAATTCGTTCTCTATTTGCATACGGAGTCGTTTTTTATAATAGCTCGTATTTTCCTCCATAAAAACTAAGATTCGTTTAACAAGCGGACCCGGTGATTCCTGAGATTGCCCTCCAAAAAAGGTAGTTATTTTATCTTGTACCTGATTTTCTATATCATCTAAAGAAACACTCGTCTCCTGATCATGATCCTCACTTAAAAATAGGCGTTTGAGTTTAATAAAATAATTAGGATCATCTTCCTTTATTTTTTGCGAGACATTAAGAAACTCATCCTTTAAGCCTTTTATACCCAAAATAATACTAATTTCAAACTGGGGAACATTATCGCCATTCTTCTTGGCAAACTCTATTTGCTGGTTAAAATGAGTGACATAATCAATAATGTTTTGCACATCTATTTTATTAGTATAGTCGTCGAAATAGAAAGTAACCCCTGAAAGCCCCCCTTGCTCTTTAACTGCGTTGTGTTTCTCAACTAATAAAGCATAGTGTTTTTCCGCGTAAGTATAAATAGCATCACGTACATCCATACTTGGTTTTTTCTGCCCTTGTTGCGGGCAGACTTGTCCAATATCACCTGCCTCACTTTTCTTAACGTTTCCCCAATGGCACCAGTTTTTACTATAGAAAATAATATCTCGCGCAACATTGTAACGACTCATCGTTTCCACAAAAGAATGCATTCCACGGGCATTGCCTCGCCAATGCATTTCATCAAGGATACTTCCATCGTTATCTATAGGAATGGCATAGTAAGCCATACGAGAAAAGACACTGAAATCGATTTGTGTCGGATTAACCAGCGATAAACCTTCATCTCGATAGAGCGTCGATGCTTGCCAATACGGATAAAACCCATAAGTTGTTCCCTTCATAGGCAAAGAGCACTGGGGACAATTTGGAAAAATATCAACATCAATAGGATCTAGATCACTGCGCAAAAAAGGCTGACGTCCCACTTGCAGCAAAATTTCTTTTGCACCACTATGCTTAGAAAAGTAATCCTCTATTTCAGCTTTATCCAATTCGCAATCAAAAAAACCAATATATTTTTCATTATTCGGATTAGCTATATTCCATGATACTTTATCCATCTGTACCAACATATTGCTCACAGCGCTTTCTAAGGTATTTATTGAGGGGTAAATATAATTCTGCATATTTCTTGCACACTGAAAAATCGCTTCATCAATACTTGGAAATATTGCCTCAAGATTATCGGGTTTACTATCATCATTAACTTTACCTTTTGGAAAGGTCGCGGGAAGAAAATAGTATCTAGGTTTCAACAAAAAAGTATCATTAACAACTAAGGTAGCATTGGTAATATCAAGGTTGGGGGCCTCGCTTTCTCGCCTTTTTTTCTCTTCCTCTCTTTCTTTTAATTTAATAGCTGCCTGTCGTTCCTCTTCTTTTTTCTCTTTTTCTAAGGCTACTTTTTTCTCCAATCGATCTTTTTCGTTAACATAGACTTTTTTTAACTCATTAATAATGTAGTTTTCATTATCAATAGCAGCTTTTTCTTCATTATTGGCTTTTTCAATGCCTCTCTTAGGGATCAATTTTTCTAGTTTTTTCTCATGCTGCGCTATTTTTCTCTGAAAAATACGCTCCATAAGCGCCATAGCTTCTTCTTCTGAAGGCTTTTCAATTTCTTCCTGTTTATCCTCTTCCACCTTTTTTTCTTTCTTAAATAAGGCAACTATTTTTCCTGCTAATTTCTTAAATTTCTGCAAAGTTGTTTTTGGCTTACTTGCCAATTCTACAATTTCATCAAGCTTTTCCTTAAATTCTGTATCAACCTCTTCTTCTGCTTTTTCCGCTTTTTCTACCTGCTGTTTCTCTTCCTCCTTGAATTCTTCTCTAATTTTGTCTAAAAAGACTTGCTGCTTTTGCTTTTCTGCATTTTTTAGTGTGTTATAAAGAACGTCTCCAAACTCTTCATAATCAATCGATTTATCAAGCAACTGAGTTAGAATATTGGCCTCTTCGACAAGACCCGCTGCAACTAGTGCATTAAGTGTTCGTTGCTGAACCACACTCATATGGCGTCGCTTAATCATCGGTTTTACTGCTTCTTTATACTTTTCCAATAAAGTATCATTCATCCCTTCTATCGCAGATAGCTCGTTGACAATAGCAGACAAGGCCTCTTGCTCCGTCACGAAACTATTTTTTTCAGTGTCTTCTGCTAAAGCTCGCAATTTTTCAATGACAATGTGATTAATTCTCAAATAGAGTAAATCGTCTTCCAATATCACGTATGGGCGCACACCATCATCAGCATTTGGCAATACCGCTGTTGGAAGCGCAAGATCGCAGGATTCTGCTTGTGGACAATTGTTTAAATAAAGATCTAGATAGCTATCTCTTTCCATCAGTGCTTGATTAATCCAACGTTTGGTCACCGGGCCTACAATATCATCGGTAAGGGGACGAGACGTTTTACTGGCAGCCCCAATATAACAAGCATCGCCTTCATAGATAGCCGCCAATTTACGCTGAATACTATGATCTAAGGTTTTAATATCCGCCAATAAACCATCCATTCCCTGACAGTTTTCATCAATAACGATTTTTTCAACGCCAGCATAAACAGGCGTCACAAAACAAAGCAAAGCCAACGCAAAAGCAGCATAATAAAGAAGTGAACGATATAAACGAATAAAGCGAAATAAGAATAACATTTAGATGATTCGCCCCTGCTTGCGTAGCTCTTTGTTAATGCCTTGTTCAAAATCTTGCTGTTGAATTTTTTGTCGACGATTTTTTAAAGCCGCTGTAGCCGCATAGCGCACAATGTTAACAATGGAACCACCCGCTAATTCATGCTCTTTAGCAATGGTTTTAATATTGACATTCTTATCAATAGCATCACTGTTATTTAATGCCTTTTGCCATAAGTTAAGACGCTGTTCGCTATCGGGCATAGGAAAGAAAATTACCGACTGAAAGCGGCGCATAAAGGCATCATCAATATTATTTTTTAAATTACTCGCTAGAATAACCATACCAGGAAAAGTCTCGATACGTTGTAGCAAATACGCCACTTCTTGGTTGGCATGACGATCATTAGATGAGCTCGTTTCAGTTCGTTTTCCAAATAGAGCATCGGCTTCATCAAAAAATAAAATCCATTGACGATTTTCTGCCTGCTTAAATACCGCTTCTAAGTTTTTTTCAGTTTCACCAATATACTTAGACACCACAGAAGACAAGTCGATGCGATAAACGTCCAGGCCTGTTGATTTCCCCAGCAGGCTTGCTGTCAAGGTTTTGCCGGTGCCAGGTGGTCCGTAGAAAAGTGCTCGATACCCGGGTTTAATCGATTTATCTAAGCCCATGCCATGCATGATATATTGTTGATGGCACAACCAGGTTTGTATATGTTCTAACTCATCAACAACCTTATGAGGAAGTACTAAATCACTCCAATCTAATGATGTTTCAATTAACTTTGCTGGAAAATTAACACTAAAATCTGGCTTCTCCGCAAGCCCCATGGTTAAGCGATAAAAATATTCTCGACTCAATACTAATGGAGCGGTTAAATACGACTCTTCATAGGTACCCGTTTGAATATCGATAATGCCGTTACGAATCAAGTAATGTTCATTTTTAAAGAACGATAGTACTTGTATCCGCTTAAAGAGATCATTGCCTGCAATAATAAACACGGCTGTTTCTACTGTTGGCAAAAAACCATTGTGGCTGCATCCACGCCACCCTCCAAATTCAACAAAAGGTTTATCAATAGATTTATCCTTAATAAAGAAAAGGTTGAGCAGTTGCGGTTTCACATGGGGAATAACTGTTAAAATTAGCAATAAGCGTTCGCTAGCCGACATATTGTATTGATTGACGATTGTTGCGTAAGTAGAATCGCTCTGCTGAATATTGGGCGGAGGAATATCTTCAATAGCATGATATCGACAAGTATTCTCAAAATATAATGCCAACCTAGTTTCTACTATTTTTGAAAACCATTCCATTTCTTGCTCTAGGGCAGTAGCATTCGCTAGCAACAATTTTTCATCAGACAATATCGACGAGGTTGATCTAGGATTAATAAAAGACGAACTGTTATCAACCTCAATAGTGTTGACACTGGCCTCATTCAAACCTGAGGATGAATGATCAAGCAAACTGGTCATGATTCACGCCACTCCACATGTAGTACCTCTGTCATAAATTGATATTTGATTAACTTATAGCTCCATGGCAAACGATCTAATAGAACATCAAATGGTTGGGTATCTATCTTCAATTGCCAGCCTTTATCTTCTTCATAGCGAATAAACCCAGAACGTTGTAAAAATGTTTCCCGTAAGCCCTCTATACGAGTATTTCCCAAAGCAGACCAATGTTGAATCACTCCGTTTAAGAGGCTATTACATACCTCTCGCTCATCTTCGCTGAGCCGTGGCAATGAAGCTAATAATTCATTGGCGTTATTGCCACATAATATATTTGGCAACACTAAATCTGGCGTGGTGATTAACTCGTTCAGACCATCGCCTAAGGCAAGAAAACACAGTGCTGATAGCGCTTTTTGTCGATGTTGATCATCGATAAATGACTGTTTATCTACAGTTAATAACTGTAGTTTTTCGAACAACATGGAAATATAAGGAGCCAAAATAACGATACCGGCATAACTAATCGATACACCGACTTTATCGACAAAAGCATTATTGAATTCTTCATTGATATCACCTTCAAAAATACCGCCTGAATTATCTTGATCAACCTCTACCGATAAACCAACATCTTTCAACGATAAAGATACTAAAGCACTCCGTTGTTGATCACTGACCCAAGAGTAATATTTGTATATATCTTCTGAGTGATGTCCGAGTATATTTTTAGTAATCAGCAAGTCACTCGACAAATGTTGCATTATTTTTTGTTGACACTCATATAATGAAGCACTCGCCTTATGTTTATCGGACAATACCAATAAGTTCGTTATTGCTGTTTGAATGAGGCGATCAATGTTAGCTTTCAAATCGGGGTGTACAAACTGCTCTGAAAGCGTCTTATAAAACCAAACGTTGATATCTTCTCCTGCTAAGAGTTGAGATCCCATTACCGCTTGTTTTAGACTTTCTAGAACAGGTAATAATTTTTGCGTTTTCTTGTTATCGACCCGAGTAAATACCGCTAACTTCTCTGCCTCAGAAAGACTAAAAAAATATAAGATTTCTGGATTTCCTCCTTTATTTATAAAATATAATTTTTTAACGATAGAGGAATATTGACTATTATTTTGTATTGAAAAGTTAACAGGTGTCGATTTATTTTCTTTATCACCTTGACTAATATAGTTAACATCATGCTTTAGACAATCATTCAGCGAGAGCCGTTTAACATCCGCATTAATTTTTTCAAGATCAATAACATCGCCTGAGATAAGGGTCTTAATCGCATAATAAAAATAGTAATAGGGGTTAACCGACTTTTTAGCATAGCGCTGAATAGCAGTAAATATACCATCGCCATCATTGAGATTAACGTGCCCTAGAATACTTAATACCGCTTTTAGTAAATGCATCCAATTTTTTAGAGGATAATTTTTATTTTTTGGCTCCAATTTGTAAAAATATAGTACTCCTGATTGCCATTCCCGTATAATTCTCTGTAAGTAATGGGGATAATATCTATGCATTTTTTCTAGCAACGATGCCATTATTTGCTCATTGACATCCAAGCCTTGCTGCAAATAATCCCTTAGCCGATCATAAAGCTCAGCACCTTTTTCTATAAGAGAAAAGACGCTTTTCTGAACCCCATTAAACTCTTGATTGTAGAAGCTTGATTCACCAACAACATCGATAAAATATTTTTTTATTGAAGGGGGTATTCCCTGACCTTCGAGGCCACCTTGCAGAAGCGCTACCACCGCTAAATAATCCATATTGTAGTGAGCAGATAGCTGTCTTAATAAACTACGCGCAAAACTACGGCGATTAAATTCACTTCCCCGCTCACTGACCAAATAAGTCACGACAAAATTTTTCAATAGCAAAGCAATGCCGCCTTGTGGGTAATTTTCTAACAAAGAGAATTGACTTACACTTGCTGCACCACCAAATTTCGCTAACAATAATTTTTCTGCAACTTTTATAGCAATACCACTTCCCTTGCCAGAATTGCCAGACCATATCAGACGCACAATACCCTCGGCCTGAGAGTCGATAGTTAAAAGTAAGGTTTTTTGGATACTTTCGGGGATGATATTCAAGAAAAAATATTGCTGATGGCTAGACTGCAAATGCTTAATTAACAAATAGCGCAACTGAGGTTTACAATGCTGTATTAAGCGTTGCCACTGTTTATCCTGTAGGCACCAAGGTTTACCCAATAAGCTCCGCTCAAACAAGCGAAGGGATGATAAATAATCGTCTTGTAGCGCTTTAGCATGATCATTACCCAAAAGGTGATGTATTGCAGACGCCACATCACTTAGTCCTGCAGATATAGTCGAAGATGGCAAGAATTGGGGTTGATTCAGTTGTACTTGCACACAATGTAATAAGTGAGATTGAACATGGTGGATAGTTAGCCCCGTTTCATAAGCTAGTGCTCTCACTAGTTGCTGTATAAAATCGCCAAAAACAGTTGTTGGTGACTGCCTAGTAGCGTGGCTTACAATGTAGCTTAAACATACTTGCCAATAGATACAGGATTGCACAGAAGAATTTTTCAGCAACTGAGAGTCATGAACTATACTTTGCAATAACATAGAATAACGATTAAGAGAATGATATAACGATGGACCAAGCAAATAAGATAGTCGATGCAATAGCGATTCCGGTAAAAACTTACATAATGTTTTAATAAAAATATCATTCGATGAGGATAATAATATCTCTTTTAAACCAGCAGGATTTTTATTTAAAAACTCTCTGATATAAAACGCAAAGTATTCTCTATCTGACTTTCCTTTTAGATTATTTAGGGGTAGAAGTACAAAAAAATTTTTAAGATCGGACAAGAATTTTTGCAATACTAGCGGTAAACCAGCCACTTTATATACATCATTTTCCAGAATAATATCGTTATTATCAGCCTTATTATATCCAAGCAAAATTTTTATTAATTTAATGACGTACACCTTGGGAAGTAGCCTTTCTCTAGCTCGATCAACCACGCTCACAGTTTTAGAAGATTGCACGCCATGACCTAGATAGTACCGCAGTTGATAATAACGCTGTGCAGAAGATAATAATAAAACTTGCTGGTTTTGCGTAGAACCGTTCACCAAGCAATGTAGTAAATCCGGCTGTCTCGCCAATAACGACATAAATTTTCGCCAAAGATAACTTTGCTTATACCACCCGTGCGCTAACAGATCTTGCATCCATGGCGTTAATTTACCACGCTTTTTACGAATATCCTCAACACCACGCTCAAAATTTATTTCAGCACTCTGAGAACGATAAATATGACTGCGTTTAATCGCTACAGCTTCGTCATCAATGATCTCCAACAGTGCTTGCTTAATATTTTTAGAAAGTGCCGCGTTCTGTATTGATAGTTGTAAATGTTGACAAAGTTGATGCAAGTTTTGATTGTAATGCGCCGCTAATTGTCGCAATAAACTACGCATATAACTTTTCTTATTAAAAGAACCTCCTCGCTCACATGTCAAATAAACCAAGCTAAATTCTATTGTTTGAGAACGTTCAATAGCAGGATCATTAGAAAAATAAATTGATTTTTTTTCTGTTTCAAACTCGCTTTTTTCTTCAACCTCATGATCATATTTCTTGCTTAGTGGTTCAACATTAATATTTGAGCATTGTTTGATCACAGAAATAATGAAATCGGCATTCTCATTATCTAGCAAATAAACAATGTCGTAAATAATATTAAGAGGAAAGCGCTGCGCCACAAATCGCTGATACGCACTTTTTTTCAAATACTGAGCGCACCACAATGACAGGCTTCCTCTATTACTTTCAAAAAGATATGGCCATAGCTCAATAATTTTTCTTACATTTTTATCATCAAAAACATGGCATAATACCTTATCAAAATTGTGAGCAGAAAAATCTTCTGTATCGTGCTTATTTTTAGACAGACATAAATACTTTTCTATCGCACTTTTAAGCTTTTTATACAACTCTTGAGGAAGCAGATCATTAATATATGGATAATCATATAGACTCAGATCCACCTCCAACCGATCGATCACAATTTTTTCGTCACCATCAACCTGATAAAAAGCAAGTACATCATCAAAAACTCTTTCCACCATCGGTAATATTTTATGGCGCATAAAATCACTTAAAGTCTTATCACCCCATATTATTCTCGGCTGAGTACTTTGTTGAGGCAATTTTGGGTATTTTTGCTTAACATTAAAATCAAGCCTGCCTATTAAGTGCTTAGACTTTGAAAAACCTTCACTATTACTTTCCTTGTGAAAACTTGGGCTAACCATGAGCAGCGCCTTGGTTTTGGCGATTGTTCGAAGATGGCTGAGTTTGCTGAAGCATATATAAAAATTTAGAAAGGCGAATAGATAGATCGGTTAATATCTTTGTACCGTTTTTATATTCTCTGTATTTTATTTTATAGTCTTTAAAACTACCTTCTTGCTTTTCCTCACTCCACGCTTTAAATAAGTTTTCAAATTTACCCAGGGAAAGGTTATCAAGCCAATAAACGTTGGGGTAAATATGTGCAGGACATTCACGGCGCACCAGATCTTCAAAATATTGCTTAAAGCTATTATCACTAAAACGTAGAGTCCAATTTGGCAAAATAATACTAATCTGCTGTTGGTAAAAGTCCTTAGGTATAGAATTATTCTTACTAGTAGTCATATATTTATTAAACGGCAATAGTAAATTATGTTCGATAAGATGCATACCCTCCATATTGAAGTTCACTTTTTGCAACATAAAACGCAAGTGATTAGCAGCTACTATTGCTTCGCGAAGCCGTTTAAAACTTGCGATATAAATCCATTCATCGCTATCATTACCATTCGCAAACGATATATCTAAAACAAGATCAATACTTTTTTTATTGTCTAAATAACCTATACGATAACAATTTTGTTGGCAACCATAGTGCAGCAGCATTTCTTTATACTGTTTGAGTCCATAATTGATTAATATTAAAAACGTTTTTTTAGCCTGCTCTTCGTCAATGACTACCGATGGAAGATCAACAAACTCGCTAAATTTGTATTGACTATTCTCTTTTATATTTTTTTTGAAAAACAAGCTCGGCAAATATTCGACATCACTTTTTATATCAATTTCTTCAGGGTTATCAAATATTAACAAAGGTTTAATTAATGACTCACGTATAACATCGACACCGAGCATCAACCTCAATTTTTTTTCTAAACTTGAAATATTTTGAGTGTTCCAGCTAGGCTTACTAATATTGTATCCACTAGCACGATTTCCCGAAAGCGTATGTATATTGAGTAGCAGTTCCTGTTTTTTTAACAAAAGATGACGTTGCTGCTCTTCCTGATTTAGATAGGTATTGCGATACTCTAAACCATACAATTCGTTATCGCGGCCATTAATCGCTAACAAATAATCTAAAACTCGCTGTTTACGTTCTATATGATGGTTTTCGGAAAAAATATCGTCTAAAAAATTCTCATCAGGAGCATTAACACACAACTGATCAAAATCACTTATTACATCGATTGATAACGGTTTTCCTGGATAGGATCGCCTATCATCGAGATTGACAGAAAAAAACTCTTTAATATTTTCCAATATCCCAAGATGATCAAACAACAGTTGATCAAATAATGAAAGATAAGCTTTTAGCTGTTTTGCCTGTGCTTTTCGTATATTGCTGTAATGTGCAGGAACGCCCAAAGCACTAATGCCATAATTATTTGGGAATTGTGACTGTATGGAGCTATATTCTGAGGTATTTACCGGATCTGCCTTCAGTATCTGTGAATCCGCACTAATACTACGATCATCCAAACGATATTGTCGATGACTGGAAAAATGCTGACTAACCTGTTGATACTCATCGATATTAACACGAAGACTCTGTCCTTTTTGTATCAAGTTTAAACCTACCTGTGCTTGATCACAGGGTACGGATAAACGCAAATTACAGTCATTAATTGCCGGTAGCATGTGGTCATAATAAATTTTTCCTCTATCTTCATCGTCTACAGTAATAGAAAGATGTGAAATAGAAATAACACCTGGAATATTAATAAGTTTCGCTATTAGCTCACTTATTGGACGAGGATAATGAGCAGCAGCGATATCCTCATCTTGAATCACATGTCGAAACAAACGTGGTCCATCTTTATAGTTCAATAAATTCTTATCGTCTTCATCATGGCGTATTTGATTGGCGCTATTTACATCTCGATAGACTTCACCTAATAGAAACCTTTCTGATAAACCGTATATCTTGCTTAAAATATCCGCGGGGTTACAGTCATCTTCAATAAAAATATCGCCATAGAGAGAACAGGTTTTATCTTTAATAAACGATAAGGCATTGATATTTTCACATAAGTTTCTCACTTCGTGAAAATACTGGTAAACCTGTTCAATAATGATGTTTTTATTGGCTGAGTGCAAATAGGGTTTTAAGCGTATGTTATATAACCCTCCACAATTTTTTTGTTTATCTTGTAACATCGAAATATCGACATAGGCAAGCTCAGGAATACGATCCAGTAATAATTTTTGTAGATCAAGAATACTAACAGGACGATTAGGCAATGCTTCTTGTGGTGTAAATAATCCTTGTTTTTTTAAATCAATCGTATTGTTGGAATCAGCCAACAAGGCCTTGATATCATGCTCGGAACGATAGTTAATATCCGTTAATGCATAGCATAACTGCTCTAGGATAGTCACCCCTGGATCATGTAAGTTGTAGTCAGTCCAACGGTGTGCCGACAAATCTTGCACCGCTTGCAACATATCAGCTCGCAGCTGCTCGAACTCTGATCGGCCTTGTCGGCGTTTAATGGTGGTGATGTCGCGATTCATTTAGCGCTCTTTGCGTTATTTTATATAGGCCATTCCCACAATCAGTCACTACTCCTGTCTGGGAAATCTTTTGTAATTCATCCTTTTTATTTTTCCTGCTCATGTCATCTTTTTCTTCTTAAAATGACGGTTCATGTTATATATTATGGTTTAAGCTCTATACCTCTTCATTTTTCACTATGGGTTTAAACTCATCCTCATCTGACCATAAACAGGTAATGTGGTAATCCAGTACCCCCGCGTTACCATATCTACAGTTACTTCGAATTTGTAAGCGATAGCCATCTTCCCCAGCTTTACGCCGCCAACGCAGTTTCAATTTATGCAACATCGAATCGTAAAAACCATGGGTATAACGGATTTTGTTTTTTAAGCCCAGCAAATAAAAAAGATCACGCCTTGCGCGCCAGGGAGAGTGAAGTGCAATAGCATGCATCAAACCATAGTATTTTTTATCGACATTTTTTGCCCTGGCAACTACCTCTAACACCACTCCACCTTTCAATAAAGGGGTAACATCATGCCAATTTCTATCGGCTGGCACTGTCTGAAAAGAATCACCGAAACTACCTCTACGCCCTATAGAGCGCAGACTACCATTTACATCAAGAGTATCTTTTGGTGCTTTCTGGCCTATTCCTACTTTTAATGCTTGTTCACTTTCACTAATACATAAGGCATGTTCTAGCCCGACTACATCACCAGAAGACTCGTTATCTCCGTCGCGTACAACCGGGCCTGTGCTAAACTCCGGCTTGCCAAGAACAAAATTGTTATTGGCACCGTCGAAACGCATTTGCCATAGAGCATGGTCACGATCAGACTGATTGTAGTAGCTGCTTAATATTTTATAGTCACCGATGTTGGTAATTTTTATTCCGTCAGCGGCTGTTTTTTCAAAACCATCATCATTTAGATTAATAGTTGAATCGATAAGGTCTTCAAACATATCCGATGATGGCATTGCACCATCACTGAAAAATGACTTTAAAGTATTTCTATTGTGTTTCGACATAGGAATACTGATCTCTATTTAAATTTTCTTGTGTCTTTAATGTATTGCGATCTTTTTCCTTGGATGACTTTCGCAACACAAAGGTATTACCAATTTCTAAACGACTAATACCAACAGGTATTGGCCGTAAATCGGTATTAACGTCATTTCTCAATATTTCGATATGGTGATGCCGAGAAGGCAAGGGTAAACTCCAGGGGTATTCGGCTTGAATAAAGGAAGAGCCTGCTGGAGATTCTGTAGCGTCAAAATGAGGCTTTGCGGTATCTTCTAAACGAAAATAGTCAGGGTAATGATTATCGCTGTAACACTTAACCAAAGAGACTTTAGTTACTAGTGAAATATACGGCAATTTACTGATAAAGGCCTCAACTTCTTTCGTGCGAATAATCCAACCCAACTTAGCAACATTTCCCTTTTTTGACCAAGGTGAAACATAATCAGAAAGCGCCATCTGTAATTGTTTAAGGCGTTCACCCTGATATATCGGATTTTTAAAACGTACGGCACAACGTACCTGAACATATTCATAGCAGGCATTGATCACATTTAAGCTAATATTCGGCGGGGATACTCGTTGTAAAGTATCAGCAATGTGGCCCAATACAACGGAATTGAGATGATGCCCTTGATTATGCACCATATTGTTGTCTAATAAACGTGGCATTACCACCACTAATACATGTCCTGGGGCTGGTTTGCTATCATTGAAGCGACAGGCGGGCAAACACTTCACCATATCCACCTCGGGGAAATTTTCTAGAACAATCCGCTCGTAATCCCATGGACACAGCGCGCGATTTTTATGCCTTAAACGCTCATATAAACGCACTCTCGATTCATCGCTCTTCTCAACATCCGCATTAGCAAAAGCTGCTTGTGTTTGTACCCATGACTGAACCTCAGGTATATCTTGATAGGCAGTTCGCCATTGACTTGAAAAGCCCTGTGTTTTTTGGCTACTTAATTTAGTATCGTTATCTAGCGCATTTAAAAGAACGGCATCAAAACATAGTGCATTGAGGGTTGCATAGTGGCGCAAATGATTGGTGGTCGAAATACGTAACCAATACTGTCCTACTGGCTGCAAACCAGGGTGTGCATAAAGATCTTCCGGCAAGTGTAGTGTCACTATGCCGGAGTGAATTAAGCCATGGGTACTATCTGACAACAGCTTCGCTTGCTCCATTGGTCGCCAACCCAAAGGACTATAATAATGCCATTGTAGGGGCTCAATATTTATTCCCGCAGGGTGAGTTGAATCATTATTAAGTTGGAAATAAATGCACAAAGATTCGCTGGAATCTGCACAGGAAAACCCGATATACAAATTACCATCACATTGCCATTGGGGTAGCAATGGTGACCCCGACAGAGATGCGTTAACATGAGCCCGCTCTATGCCCAAAGGCGTTTTATAATATGCCAGGGTTGATGTTTTTTCCGTAGCGAATAAATCTGACGCAACACCTTCCCCTTGCAGCGTTAAACCATTGGATGGTAAACCGCCCTTCGGTAGTGACGGACTTCGTCCCAGTAAAGAATAGCTAGTAGCAAAGTGAATGGGTTCTTGCGCCGTATACTGAATATCGACCCGTTCGATTTCAGGCGTATAAGGTTGCTCTGGTAAGAGTAATTGCTTACGGCGGCGACTATTTTTCGCCAAGGTATCACCCAATAGTGTGGGATAAATTTCATGTCCGAATACTTTTTTAGTGGCACGCAAACGAAAACAAAGATACGCATGCTCTACTTCATTTAATGCTTCATACTCTTGTTTACTAACATTTTCATTTATTTTTGAATTAGCGTGAGTATAGTGATAATCAATATGTGTTTTGGCGTAGAGCGTATCGGTATTGCTGCTAGCACTAAATAAATCATGAACTTGTTGCAGACTTTCATCTCGTGGTTGTAAATGCCCATTCGCCAACATAGTCACATTAACTTTATAGTCACTATTCGCCATTCCGCTTCCATAGGCCTGATAATATTGCGCAAAACCACCATAATTATTGGGTAAATTTTTCCAGCTGAAGGTTACCCCTAACTGTGTCACATTTTTTTTAGCATATTCATAGCCGCCCAAATAAAATCGAGCATCTTGCTTAGGGATAGCAGAAAATGGCATAAAGGGTTTATTGTTATCGACTTTACCGTACTCATTATGAATAGAAAGGTCCCTAAAGCCACTGACATTCACACTTAAATTTGCGCTTTTAATAAGAAAAGGAGATAAAAATGAATAGGGAAAAATTTTACTTAATGGGTTGATACGCAATAATAAGACAGGTAACGCTGTTGTGTTTTCAGCGCCGTGTACTTGAGGATTAGCTGCAACTATAGGAGCAACCTCTGCACCCAATTCAAACTCAATAATAAATCCTGAGCGGGTTCTTTCGCGTTTATTAATAGACTTTTTAGCGACGGAATCAGGAGACAACTGAGCCGAATCAGATACTACGGGTTCATCGGAAAGATGTTCTATAAGATAGTTCCTTTTTACCAACCAACCCTGCTCTTGTGTTAACTTAAAGTCAAAAGCATCGGAAAAATAGTAAATAAGCAGCGCAAAAGAACTTCTTTCTATATCTTTCTTCATATCAACCAAGTTATTTTTATTATTTTTACTTGGTGAAAATAAACTAATTTTATCCAGCAATCGTTGCTGATCAGAATCACTTAAATAACTTGGATTCATGATTTTCCGACTGATCAGCTCTTTATGCGCAGCACCGACTATAAAATGGTTTTCACTATTAGTATACAAATATATCCACATCGCTTTAAGCAAGTGAGATAGGCCTGTGCGCCCGCCCATTTGCCAACTGACTAACTTATCTGTACCTAAGGTCTCACAAAATTGCTTCAATAATAGAACAGCATCTCGATTGCGTCGCAAGACCCATGGTAAACAATGATACAAGCTAAACGCCATATGAAAGAGCTGGCTATCAATCCCGTCTAAATAATGAATACCATCGATGCGTTTACAGTCACCATGGCATTCTTCGCTACAAGGCAGCGCATTTCGGCTTTCAAATAAAGCCATTTGAAAACTTTTAAACCGCAAGCTCTCTATACGATCTAGTACAACATCGGCAAACTCTATTTTTAGACTAATACGCCGTTCACCTTCTTTTAAATACAGTAATGATGATGTAATGTATAAACCATAACTATCGTCTTGTTCTTTTTCGCCCTGATTATTGTCATCATTTTTGTTCTTTGATACTCGTTGATTTGATTTTTTTTTACGTAAACAATTATCGTCATAGCCGAAAACACTCACCTTACTGGATAGAGCATTTTCTCCTTCTTTACTACTGCCCGATGAGCTAAGGTCCATACTTTTTATTTGAGTAACGGCTGTCGTTACGTTTTCTGGTGAGACATTACCATCCCTCTGTAGGTAAATAGTTTTGACCGCACTCAACTGCGCACCTGTTAATACCGAATCATTAGCACTAACATAAAGCAGATTTTTTAATTCTTCTGTTTTCCCCGCATTAAATAAATGCCCCTTAGGAATCAACAGAGGTTTATTATTTGGAATTTTTTTACCATGTAAGATAACACTGTCACCCAAACCTGGTTTCGGGTGATTATGGAGCACTTGCCTATAGTAAAATCTTATCAGTTTTTCCGGGTATTCATTAATTATTGATTGTGATTTACGATAGGCTTTTAGAAATGCTAACAACATACTCGTTGCGGAGTTGTGCTTTTGTTCTGTCAGCAAATCCTGAAAAGCGGTTGATGCTTCACGTGAAAGCAATAACCTGGCACTTAGCAACTTATCAAATGTCTCTTGTAAGAGAGTATCTTTTTGATGTCGACTAAACTTTTTCACACGACTGTATTCAGTATTTAAACTTTTTTTATCTCTTCCGCTAGCCCAAAAATGACATAAACTTTCCATTGTAACGCTGTTTTTATTTTTTTGATCTTGCAGTAATATGGAATCAACAACATGCTGCTGACATTTATTACACAACATATTTTTAATCTTGACAAAAATACGCCTACCGCGCTCTTGAGTTAATTTTTCTGCATCGCTACACCACTGATCCAACCAAGTGACTTGCCGCATCACCGCAGCAATATGGCTATTCAAACCCATTTTTCGTTGAGCTAAATAGTCGTTTCGCAACTTATTGGCATCAAATAATATCGCACTGGCTAACAGTAAAATATCATTCCCCCGAAATAAAGTAAGCCATGTTCCCTGCTGTTTATTGTCGTGATTGTAGTAATGCAGGTTTTCAGCATAGCGACACAATATAAGCAATAATTGCGACAGATCCCGCTCATCGACGGGTATATAATCCGGGCGAATAACAGGTGACAAGCGCTCTGCCTGAAAAGCACTATTATTGCGATTGAGACGTGAATAGTAGTCATTCATCAACTATCGACTCCTATCACACTAAAAATGATCGGCTTCGGCAAAATAAAAAGGAAAAACCATATTACTTCGGGTATTGGTTTTACGGATAGTGTAATCAAGATTTATTTCCATCATTCCGCCATAAATACTATTAGGTTGTTCGGGGTCATCTTCGGTATTAACAGAAACGCGATGTAAGGATATCCGTGGTTCAAAAAATAAAATTGCCCGCTCAATGCTGTTCTTTATTTTTGTAATCACACTCTCATTTACTGTTTCAAATACCATATTTTTTAAACTACAGCCAAATGTTGGATGCATTAGTCGCTCTCCTGGCGTAGTCGATAGCAATATATTTAAACTTTGTTTTATATCCTCTTCATGTGAAACCAAACGAATTTCACAGTTATGCTCCTCAAATGTAGGAGGAAAACTCCAGCCAGAACCTAAAAAGGCATTGTTTTCTTTATTACTCATAGTGACTAGCCACCGATCATAACCGTAGGAGCGCCAACGACAATCGTGCCGCCATGTGCCGTGGTGTCGCCCAAACGTGCAGCGGGCTTACCACCAATTAATACCGTAGCCGAACCTTTAACGATGGTATCTGGTGGACCTACACAGGTAACAGAATCACCAACAACTGCCGCAGGAAAACTGCTGATCAGTACGGTGGGGGCACCGGGCCCAATAATTGGTCCGCCCACGTGGGGAACCACACCGGTTACCATTGGGCATACGTGGTTATCAAGTATTCTGGCTGCGGGGGGCATATTGTTTTCCTCTAAATCGTTGTAATAAATTAATTAATCATCACCATCGCACCTTTGACCGTGGTATTGCCGGATGCTTTTAATTCAGCTGTGGCATTTCCCGCTGCGGCAAAGGCCGTGTTCGCGCTAATATTGACATTCATACCATCCATTTTTACATCACCGGTAGCACTTGCTTCTATATTGGATGTCGCTGTCATTGAAATTTTTCCATCTGCTTTCAAGGTAATATCTTTAGGGCTACTCATCTCGACACCTGAAGAACTCATGGTTAAGGTATTACTATTTGAATCTTTTACTGTAATGCTTTGTTGATCATCATCCATCACAAAAGAATGACCACCCGGGGTTTCAAAGGTAATGATTTTTTTTTCGTCATCAAAACGCACTTTTAACTTAGATTTAGTAATCAGCGTTTTAATATAGTTATCTGCCGTTAGCTCTTCTGGCGCCTGATTTTTTTGACTGTACAGACTACCCAAAATAATAGGGTAAGCAGGATCATTATTGAGATAGCCTAGAATGACTTCATCACCAATTTCAGGAATAAAAAAAGCTCCAAAGCTGGCACTGGCATAGTAATGAGCCATGCGCGCCCAAATACCTTCTTTGCTGGCCTGCAATAAAGGAACGCTCACTTGAATGCGATATTGACCATCGGGATCTTCATCCAACTTTTTAACAATACCAATTTGTAAACCTTGTGCTGCCGGCGCCAAACCAGATGCCTGTGGTTTATTCACTCCAGGCTTTTCGCTAAACCAATCCGGTGAGCAACCAAATTCAACTTCTGTCGTCCAGGAACCATTATTAATAGCATGCTCTATACGGCTACAAAAAACATTCCCACTAAAACGCGAGCCCACCCCCTTTACTTCTAACATACAACCCAAGGTTGGCGTAGCACTTCCTTGAAAGGTAATATGACCACGCAATAAGGATAAACGGGATTTGATTAGCTGTCCTTTGGCCCAATTACTTAAATTAGCTTGCAATTGAGGCGTTTGACTTTGTAATTTAAAATCACTTAAACCAATAACACTGCTTAAATCGCCATTGGTCTGCGCTTGGTCTGAGGAATCAGACTCAGGAGAAGTCGGCTCTTCGATAACGCTTAAACTTTTTGGATCCCAGCCTACGGTAGTGACTTTTTTATACTGAAAGCGAGAGTCTAATTCTGCATTAAAAGCAATAATATCTTTACCATAATTCAGAGTTAGTACCGCAGCCGCAGAAAAGTCCGGCGATTTAACGTCAAGATTTCCATCGCTACAATACACTAGCATGGCATTGGCTTCAGCACGTGCCAATATAAAATCCCAGTCGGTCGCACCATATTGCACCA
>JBNKUQ010000035.1:260-12014 GCA_050298695.1 Cellvibrionaceae bacterium | reverse complement strand
ACTACTTAATTCTGGTGTGGTCGCTTCTACTGACGTCGTTAAATCAGAATAATTTCCTAAAATTTCTTCAATAACATCACTGTCTTTAACCGTATCACCACTCGCCAACTTAACGAAGTTTTCATTATTGCGAGCAATAGTCATTTTAATCGCAGCATCTTTGCACTCAAGCACTAAGCGGCTACTATTATTACCTTCTATACTGAGCGCATGCTTAATGATGATGCCGGAAAATATGGGGGTTTCTTCATCGCCATAACCTGCACTAATTTCTATCTTTTTTCCAGGAATAAAATCAGTCTTATCACTTTGTGGAAACGTCTGCTCAGGCATATCACCATCAATAATAGTCACAACGGCAGAGGCCACTTTATTGACCGCCTTGCTAACATTTACATCCGCTATTCGAATAGTACCGGTAACATCCTGCCCTTCTATTTTAATAGACAGCTTAACCACATCACTGGAATTAACTGCGGGCGAATCTGCCATAATTGTAAAACCTTATTGATACTTTTATTGAGACTAATCGCTATTTTTAATGTCTACTTCAAGGGAGGAAAGATTAATTTATCACCCGCTTTTAAATGGCGAAAGTTTTCAATTTTATTAATTTTTGCAACGTCCATATAGTAGGCAGAATCTTTATACACACGATGGCAGAGTAAAGGTAAGGTATCCCCCGCTTTCACTTCCACAATATGACTTAAGTCAGGCGATGAGCGGTTCGCCTTGAGGCTTTCTTCTTTTTCCGTCATAAAACCAGAAAATTTAAGACTCACTTTGGCTCGTAAGGGTTCTCCACTGGGTTTAAACACGGAGTAATCTGTAGTCATTGACGTCATGCGCCCGAAGAAGATTAAACTACCCCAAACTAAACGCGAATGCTTGGGTTCGTGCTCAGTGCCATCATAACCTAACACGCTGTTTAAGGTTTCAATCTGTGTTTTCACATCATCTGAACCTAAACCAGGTATTGGCAGATTAACAACGCCACTGCCGTCAATAATCAAGTCAAAACTGACCTTGCCATCATTCATGTGGCTGAATTGTTTTCGATTACCTATTTCACCTTGTGATTTGCTGTTGTTAAAGCAAACACTGGTTTCAAATTTGTAACTACTCGGGTTAATCATCACCTCAAATTTTTCACTTTCCTTAACGGTTACCGCGCCACTACTATCCACAGTACACGCCGTAATTTCCATTAAGCTTTTAACACCCAAACTTAAACCTGCCACTATCTTCCCCTTTGTTCCTCAATACACTTTCTAATCATACGACGGCATTCTGCAATAATATCGGCTTTCACATTATCAATGTCGATACAATCACTACCTTTGTTTACACTCTCATCATCTGTTTTTTCAGCCGTTGATTTATCCGCATTAGTTTCTTCCTCTTTACCAATACTTGAGTTAATCACTAACTGTTTTACTTCAATTCCCATGTTATGAACTCTATTTTTATATTGATATTATCGATTTAAAATGATTTCAATTACACCACTATATCAAGCGGTTAGAATAGGTATAGCTCAACTCAATTGTTTCTATGGCGACTTCATTTTTAGTGGAATTAAACTCATCCACTTCCCAAGAAACAGGAAAAGCATTCATTACACTCCAAACGCGACAGGGAATTCCCTTCTCATCTAAGAGATGAATTAAGATTGGCATGGGAACAATCGGCGCAAGAAAATCCGCCTCGAACACGCTTTTACACCATATAACGAGAGGAGATGTGAGCTTACCGATTCCACGCTTTAACACCAAATTGGAATGTGTAACTTTAGTCGGTAACTTATGAACATAACGGTTCTCACCACCTTCACTTACATCCTCTGTTTCCAGCTTAACGGATAAACCGCTAACACTCTGAAATGAAGTATCAGCAAGTCCCAGGGTTGCAGAAAAAGACACTTTAAAGTGAAACGCTGTAACCGGATAATCACTCGCCGATAGCAATGATGTCAGGCTCATTTAGTAACCCTTTTGATAAGCAATTATTTTTTAAATAACGTAGTACGAAATAAATCAGGTAATAAATAACAAAAATATTTTATTTATTACCTGATCTTTTAAAAGGTCAATAAGCATTCATTCATTTTATTTATGAATTCGCAATCACCAGGCCTTCGTGTGCAATCTCAATAGTTTCAATTGCGGCCTCATTGCCATCAGACTTTAGGTCTGTGCCTGTTATTTTAGTTGGCCAGGCATTCGCTAAAGTCCACACCATGGTTGGTGCCCCCGTCTCATCTAACAAACTAATCGTTACCGGAACACGGGCGATGGTATTCATTTTAATTTTATTAAACCAATCCCAAAATTTATTATCCGACTTAAAGACACCTTTTTTCATAGTGACATTACCGCTTTTTTGAATACCCGGCATTTTCACCGTAGAGAAAACCGGGCTGTCACCGCTACGGTATTCAATAGGCTGTGCCTCGATATCTAAGCCTGATACTTCTTGAAAAGACATGACCTCTGAATCCCACTTCACCTGAAAATGAAACTTAGGAATAGGCCACACACTGGTTGATTGAGCTGAACCGTCATCAGCCATAAATGACTCCTCACTTTTTTAAGTTAAATTGTTTAATGAAAAAATATCTTAGGATTTTTGCATTTGCTGGGTAAAGGTAATCTCAATAAACTCAGCGGGTCGTGTTACCGCAACTAAGACAGAAACGCGTAGAATACCCTCAAGAATGTCTTCAGGTGTCATTGTTTCTCCCAAGCCAACATGAACACTAAAGGCATCATCTGGGCTTGCACCCGCCAAGCCACCGCGCTTCCAGATACCTGTAAGAAAATTGCGTATCATACTTTTAATAGTGATCCACGTTTGGGCATTGTTCGCTTCAAAAACATAGGCCTTTGTTCCCAGGCGAATCGATTCTTCCATCATAATCATGGTTCGGCGAACGCTGATATAACGCCAATCTAAGCTATTGCCATCCAAGGTTCTTGCTCCCCACACTAACGTGCCCTCACCAATAAAACTGCGGATAGCGTTAATCGACTTACCCTGAGTGGTGACATTAAGATCTTCTTGATCATCGTGTGTGATGTTGACCGCGGGAGAAGAAACAGAGGCTAAACTGACATTCGCTGGCGCCTTCCATACACCACGAGAATTATCGACAGCCGTATAAACACCTGCCATCGCGGCGGCTGGCGGCAGTAAATTAAGCTTGAGCGCAATTGATTTAATCACCTGAGTATATAAAGGACTGATAGCAATCAAGGTCTTATTGAGCAGCGCGCGTTTAGACATGACTGATGATTGAATTTCACCATTAGTTTTTCCTGCATTGGCCGGATCGGCTTTTGCTGCTTCGAAATCATCTTTAAAATCAATTATTTTAGCGATTTCTTCCCCATATGCCTTACGTTGATCAAGCAGCATTTGCCCCTCTTTCGTCGGCGTACTACCATCATCTTCCATAGGAATGTCATCGGTGACATCAACTTTCAACTCCGTTTTTAACATTTCAATTAAAGTGGCCTTGCCTGTCGTTGATAAATAATTAAAACTAATATCAGCTTCTTGAACGATGGTGGTATTTACCCATGGGTAGTAGGCAGAGGCGAAGTCGAGGTTATTAATACCAAGTGCATCGCGAAACGCGGCGATACAATCGCCATCAGGATCTTGGCGATCTTTGTAGCCATCGTAAATATCTAAAATAGCAATGCGGTTGCGCATTTTTCCACCGCAATGAAGCAACGCTGCTTGCTGCACGGAAGTACATGTTTTGATATCAGGCAAGCACACTACTTCGGGAATAACAACCATTGTCGGCTCTTGCTCTTTGGCCAAGGTTGCAATTGCAGCCTGAAGCTCGGCCGCCTTTATTTCACCTTTACCGTCGCCTTTCTCCGTTTCATCATAATCACCGACAGAAACAATATAACAAGGGCCACCGCCATTTTGAAAAAACAATTTAATACTGTAGTACAGAATAAACTTCTGATTTTCCTGCTCTATGGCTTTACCCTGATCTTTTTCTGCCACATTGGTGGCGCGTATTTTAAAGTCGGCGTCTGATAAATTTTCTGTATCCGTAATATTAAATTTAGGTTGCGGTGCGCCTCCATAATAGGTGTGAAACTCAGCCATCGAGCTGATACGCCACGGTTTATTGATTAATGATTTATCACCATTCTCTGCCATCGCAGTGTAGCCAATAAAGGCTGGAACCGCAGTAGCAACCTCGACAACAGAGTTTGGAAAGGCGCTCTTCTCTACAACATAAACACCGGGGGTTTTCATGGCAGGCATAAGAATTTCCTTCTTTGCTAGTTGATAAAAGACTCCAACACAATGGCTGGATTATTTTGCGAATCAATATGTTTAAAATATTGGTCCAACTTTGGTTGCGGCAAGCGCTCGATTAGCGTTTGCTTTCTGTCATTATTTTCTAAAATCAAACGATAATGATGCTTTTGATCATATTTGAGTTTAACCGGTTTTGTTGATGTAAAAACCTGAATAGGTTTATCGCCATCCAAGCGTTCACTTGTCGATATGTAGTCAACAATCTCTGCCTTATGGTCCATGTCGGCATCGTTATTATCGACCATAATTTTTAACCTCTCGTCCGGATCAATATTTGTAAAATAATATTTATAAAATGCAGACTTTGAAAAGAAGATTAGTTTTATATTTAAATGACTTTTACTCGTTAATAATTTAGCCAACGGCAATATCAACAAAATTAACGGTATTTTTTTTGATAAAGCATAAATCTCTTTAATGGAATCATCTTTCTTCTTAACATCACCAACGTGAGTAATGTCAATATCACTCAACTGAAATAGTTGATCTAAAGAATGAATCATTAGCAATTTATCTATTGGTTCCGAGCTCGCTTGCAACTGCTCATTAACATCCAGCTTATCGCTTGCAAACATTATAAATAATGGACATTTTTTATCTACCTGCCCATCTTTTTGATTATCTTGAATACTCTCTTCAGGATAGATATTTTTTTTATAATGATAAACCGAACCCAACCCTTCCGTAACATAATAAAAAACCTCTTTATTTTTCGGGGAAAGATAAAATGTCAGATATTCATCACCAAAAATTTCCAGCAATTCTTCCTTGGCATGCTGCGCACTATTACAAAAAAACCGAAAGCCGCCATAATACGGTCTTATTAAAGCATCCATCGCTTGAGATAACTTTTTCGTATTTTCCGATAGTGCAACATCAAAATCTATTGTATTCGGCAACTCAAAATACTCGTGCTGATAACTGACCGAAAACAATTCTTGGTACATAGCTAAAGCCCTATCGCCGGGTCTGGTGTCGTAGCAGGTATTATGCGACTACGCACACCTTCTGGTGTCACACATAGCATTCGTACTTTATACAAGATAGAAGGCAGATATTTACCGCCAAGAATACCCCACAAGTTACTGGCCTCATTCATCTCAGTATTTTCGATATCGATAACGATTTTATCGATTGCCGGTGGCATATCCGCTTGAACACTCCTATCAATAATGGGGGTCTGCTGAAAGCATAAAATTGCATGGGATAAAAAATTTAATGCATCCTTGTAACGAGCACTGCGAAAATTGGCAGCTACAGCAACATGCAAATTAAGATAAAGCGGATCAGAACGACTGACTGTCGCAGAGCTTATCGATGTATAGTGATGACTATTAGGAAGTGTATCTTTGTTTATATTTGTAAGAAAAATCAGTATTTTATCACTTGCCTCTACCGGCATTACCCCGTCAGGAGACACGGGTGCAGATAATTGCACCACATCTTCTTCCAGGTCAAAGCGTTGACCAATAAAATAATTCAGCTGTGTTGCCATTAACGACAGAACATCATCCAGCATACTTATCCCATATTGCTTCGTATTATTATGCCAACTGAATAAACGAGTTGGGTCTGGGGCTACTAAGTCTGCATTAATGCTATATCACCAGGAAATGAATTATTTTTATGGCGCGATAACAAATTGTTATTGGCGCGAATTGACTCGGAAATTAATCTTAGGACTTAATTTAACAATAGACTATCGATCGATAGTGGTTCTTATGGCTTACAAGTTAACGTTCATGGCAGCTACCAGATAACGAAAAAATAATATTTTTCTGAAGCAGACACCACAAAGGCAGGAACTAGGGCAATATCATATCAAAGACACATTAATAATTTTCCAAGTTCTATGCGTGGGGCGAGTGCAGTAGCATACAATCGTCATCCCCGCGCAGGCGCGGGGATGACACCGAGAGCAATAAATAAATCTCTGTTGCCTTGGGGTTTTAAAGCAACTTGTTAGTATATTGCCCTAATTTCGATTTTAATCCGATATAAATATTTCCAGCGGAGACGGAGCTTTGGTCCATCTTTTGAAAACTTTTTATTTCTTCAATCAATGCGACAAGCTCCAGCATATTGGCACTCCACTCGGCTTCGGGCAGTATGCTAAGCGCTTGATCAAGCAAGTGCTCAGCAAAATCCTGTTTGCCTTCGAGGTAGCCTTCCGCACTTTGAACAAGTATTTTAAACACTCCACCTTCTTTATTCAGCGAAGGAACAATACCTGATGCTCTTGTACGTGATGTCGCTGCGGCTTTGCCCAAGGCAGTAAATAAATTTTTACTGCCTTTCTGGATTTCGGCACTGCCATCGTGCTCGCCAAGCATGCCGGGTAGATAACTTTCTGGATGCCATTGCGCACCGATATTGGGGGCACCGTACTTGGATTCAAAAGCCTCTACCGTTGGCTCATTCGGAGAAGTTAAAGTAATTGACGGGGTATCGTCTTGTGCTTCAAGTAGTGTTTTTGTTGTTTCACCGCCGGTTCGCGCGCTAACAGCCAGCATGGCATTGGGGTCTTCCGCACCAGCTCGCCTTGTCAGTTTCCCTGGAGAATCTTCGGATGCCACGGCCCAGTGGGTACTATTCGCCGCCCCCATTTTAGGCCCTACCTTCATCATACTGGACATCGTGCTACTAGTATCAACATCGATGTCATGGCTTATATCCCACACTCCTACATCCCCCGTTGCTCGGTGAACTGAACGCTCGCTCTCGGGAAGGGTATGCACTTCTCCGCCATAACTTTCGAGTAAGCGCCACGAGCCAGCACAAACAGCCATGATAGGAATACCCCTCGTTCTAGCCATATCAATCAGCGCTAGCTCATAGGAGGCACGCTCGCTGTGCTCTTTATTTTTTCGATGGTATTTTGTTAACTCGCTCTGGTAGTCACGATACGCCACAGATTGTTGCTGGTGCTGCTCTTGAGCAGCGACAAATAAATCGTTTCTCTCTTTATAATCCAGATATTCTGGCGAGCGTTGATAGGCTCTAATTCTCACTTGAGACCCCTCTCTATCGCTTGGGTCGAATACTGGAGCGGGTGGTTTTTCTGGTTTAATTTGCGTAAATTCGCCGGGATTGGCAACAGGGGCTGGTGGGATCAAACGCATAAAATCGGCATCTTCTTGCGTAGCGCCTGTTTGCGTATCATTTGCTGTTGGACCGCCTGGGATATAGAGCATATCGATGCCGTCTAACTCACCACTCTCTGCCACGCGCTCTGGCGACACCTCTCCACCTGCACCTCTAGGTAAGGCAACTCCGACAACTCGAAAAGGTAAACCCAATTCATTCATCGCATCCACTGCCGTCATATCGTGCCCTGTGTGTGCACTGCCCCTACCATCAGTTCGGAAGGTAACACCCACGGTAATAACATCTGTCTCCCAATGTTTTTCTGTCCAAGTGCCGCCAAAAAATCGGGATACCTTTTGCAGGCTTGCAATGCCTTCAAGCTCCTCCTCTTGCTCTTTTGCTCTACGCTCTCGAAAAGACTCCATTTCTTCATCGGTAAAACATTGAGCCGCACTCGACGAACTTATTTGCCCTTGATGAAGTTGCACGGCTGTTTCTGGAGAACTCGTGCCAACAGTATGAGAAAGCGCGGCCGCTTTGGCACCCATTACATCAGCCTCTTTTTCCAAGGAGCCGTCATCGTTAACATTGGCTTTTATCGACATAGAGGACTTCATTTGCGTAGTCGCCCTCACTCTCCCCTGCTTTTGCTGGACAACGTGCCAAGCTTCGTGAGGCAGGTGCTGTTCTTGCCCCGGCGCTAGGTGAATATCGTTTCCTTGCGCATAGGCGCGAGCCTGTAACTGCGCCGGCTTATCAGAATTACGATGCACGCTCACATCGTCCATGCTAAAACCAGAAAGCTGCTCAATGCTCGTTTTAAGAGTATCTGGCAAACCAGTGCCACTGTTTTTTTGAATTGCTTGCTGCTGAATGGGGCTTTCGCGATCCGAGGCATAATGATCGGCAAGAGCTTGAAGCTGAATTATTTTTTGTAGCTGCGGCGCCTGATAGGCATTGATTTGATGTTTCTTCTGTATTGCTGTTGCATGGCGTTTATCCGCTAACGCTGATGATGGCTTATGAATATTCGAGAACAATTGGCGCCGATTTTGCCTTTTTGATTTTGCATATGTACTCATAAGCCCTCCTCGATACCTGTGTTAAATACCTAAAAACAACCGTTGAGCATAATTTTTAAACCGTTATTCTTATTAGTATAGCTGCGAATAGAAAATGGACATTCCAATAGTCGATAGATTCGATTAAATAATTTTCTAATAATGGCCTTATTTTTGGAATGACTATATTCCTCAATCAAATCTTTTTTCAAGCTAAATCAATATTTTTCCAAACAAATATTGATTAGCAATTGCTTTCGGGTTTGGGTCATGCCTTATTAATAAGTTTTGTAGCTTGGACACGGTAAGACCAAAGCCAGGCCCATAAAGGAAATTCAAGATGCATGGATTCTTTAAAAAGAAAGAGGGAAAACCTTAAATTTAGTGCTGAAGATTACTGTAGTTTTTAGCTAACTTGACCATTGACTTTGCCAGAGACTCATCCTCCTCCCCTTCTCGAGTCCCCAAATGAATTTGCTTTTGGATACCCGTTTTACCGAGAGAAAGCGCTTTAATAGGTAGTTGTTGTTGGTACTCTTCCACTAGCCAACGGGGCAAAGTGGTAACGCCGCGTTGTGCAGCAACAAGCTGTAAAATTATCTCTGTCGTTTCCAAGGTCTTATGTATTTTTGGTAGGCATTTAGCGGGCAGTAAAAACAATGCATAAATATCCAATCGCTCAATTCCGACTGGATAGGTATAGAGAGTTTGATTGAGTAGATCCTCAGGTAGCACATAATCTCGATAACATAATGCATGCTCATTGCTCACAACCAATACTTGCTCATAATCAAACACGGGCGTAAATATCACCCCCTTTCGTTCCATGGGATCAGGCGTGACCAGTAAATCAATTTCGCGGTTAAACAAGGCGGCCATACCGCCAAATTGAAAACGCTGCTTTACATCAATTTCTGCACCGGGAAAAGCCTGTAGAAATTCATTCACTACTTTTAATAGCCACTGGTAACAAGGGTGGCATTCCATACCAATGCGCAACAAACCCTGCTCACCATTTGCGTACTGTTGCAGCACCTCATCCACTCGCTCTAGCTGAGGTAGTAAACGCTTTGCTTCTTTTAGAAGATATTGTCCCGCTTGCGTTAGCTGGATATTTCTACCCTCCTTCACCCACAGTGAAGCAGCCAACTGCCTTTCAAGCTTTTTGATTGTATGGCTCAATGCCGACTGTGTAAGGCATAAACTCTCCGCGGCTGCTGTTAGCGAACCTCGGCGCTCTATTTCGTGCAATATGTATAGATGTATACGTTCTATCATCACAATCCATGAATAAAGTTAATTAATAAATGAAATAATACCATTATTAATCATAAACCAAAGCCATTAGAGTACTTTTTTTAATTGATATGAAAAGGTACATACAATGGCTATTACACACAATTTGGGTTTCCCTCGTATTGGGAAACAACGGGAGCTTAAATTTGCTCTTGAGCAATATTGGCAAGGCAGTACTGATCAAATTACGCTAAAAAACCAAGCGAGATCATTGCGCGCAGAACATTGGCATGCGCAAAGCCAATGTGACTGGGCGCCGGTCGGCGATTTTTCTTTTTATGACCAGGTGCTAGACACCAGCTTGTTACTGGGCAATCTTCCCCAACGCGTCACTCAATCAGGAGGAAATATTCTCGATCAATACTTTCGTGCCGCACGCGGACGCGCCATCAATACGGATTGCGGATGCCAAGTGCATGCAGCCGAAATGACAAAATGGTTCGATACCAATTACCACTACCTTGTGCCTGAGCTGTGCAAAGATACAAAATTCACACTACATCCCCAAGAGTTGTTATCGCAACTAGAAGAAGCTAAAACACTGGGTATTAAAAGTAAGCCCGTTATTATCGGACCCGTTACTTACTTGTGGTTAAGTAAATCGAAAGATGACAGCCAAAGACTGGATTTTTTAGATGAACTCTTAGTGGTTTATAGTGAGCTGTTAACCCTGTTGCAAAAAAATGGCGTGGAGTGGGTACAAATTGATGAGCCCATTTTAGTCACAGAACTTTCCCAGGATTGGCGTCACGCACTCGAAAAGTCTTACCACCGCCTACAACAAAAACAATTAAAATTACTCATTGCTACCTATTTTGGCGAATTAAAAGAAAACCTACAATTTGCCTGCCGCCTTCCAGTTGCCGGTATACATGTAGACGCCATTAACGCAAAAAATGAAGTCAGGTCCGTCATCGATTGGTTACCCAGCCATAAAGTATTGTCTCTTGGCGTCATTAATGGCCGTAATATCTGGAAAACAGATTTAAATAAAACTCTCGATTGGCTAGAGCCTCTGGCAGAAAAATTGGGAGACCGACTCTGGCTCGCTCCCTCTTGCTCATTGCTACACGTGCCCGTTGATTTAGATAGCGAGAATACACTCGATCCCGAAATCAAAAACTGGATGGCTTTTGCAAAACAAAAATTGGCAGAACTCGATACACTAAAAAGCGCACTCAACCATGGGCGAGAGGTCGTAGACAATGAATTGAGAGCCAATGCCGATGCCTTACACAGCCGGTATAGTTCTATACGCGTTTACAATCTCCAGGTCAGACAGGCGACACAAGCGATTACAAGTGCCATGGGAGATCGCTTAAATCCATACTCTCTGCGCATGCAACAACAACAAAAAGCATTGCCACTACCCCAATACCCGACCACCACAATTGGCTCCTTTCCACAAACGGATGCCATTCGCAAAGCCCGTCGCGATTTTAAAAAAGGTGAACTGGCTAAAACAACTTACATCGACATCATACGTAAAGAAATTGCCCGTTGTGTGAGAGAACAAGAGGCACTCGGTCTCGATGTTCTTGTACATGGAGAAGCCGAGCGCAATGACATGGTGGAATATTTTGGTGAACAATTAGAAGGCTACGCTTTCAGTGAATACGGTTGGGTACAATCTTATGGCTCCCGCTGTGTGAAGCCTCCTATTCTTTTTGGTGATATTAGCCGCCCTCGGGCCATGACCCTTGAATGGACGCGTTACGCACAATCGCTGACCAACAAACCAATGAAAGGCATGCTGACCGGCCCCGTTACTATTCTCAACTGGTCTTTCGTTCGCGATGATCAAACGCGCAGCGAAACCTGTAAACAACTGGCTCTAGCGATTCGAGAAGAAGTCTTGGATCTAGAAAAAGCAGGGATTGGAATTATTCAAATAGATGAAGCGGCCCTGCGTGAAGGCCTGCCCTTGCGACAATCACAATGGCAAGAATATCTGGACTGG
>JBNKUQ010000035.1:0-250 GCA_050298695.1 Cellvibrionaceae bacterium | reverse complement strand
GAATTGTTTCCGTATCTGCGCCAATGGGGTACAAGACCATACACAAATTCACACACACATGTGTTATTCAGAATTTAATGACATTATCAACGCAATTGCACAAATGGACGCAGACGTCATTACTATCGAGACCTCTCGCTCCGATATGGAACTGCTCGATGTGTTTGACGAATTTAAATACCCCAACGATATCGGCCCTGGCGTATATGATATTCACTCGCCCAATATTCCCGAAGTAAGCCAGATCATA
>JBNKUQ010000034.1:0-32874 GCA_050298695.1 Cellvibrionaceae bacterium | reverse complement strand
CGGCTAGTTTAGCACGGCTTTTCTTAGAGTGCTAAACCTACCGTTAGTTCCGTGAAGCACAGCACATATATGCCTATATGCCAGCGGAGTATGGTTTAAGCAATCAGGATGGCTCGATATCTCTCAGGTGACGAGACACGGCGATCCAGGCACCTAACCAGCCCAAAAAAGCAGCGGATAAAAGTAAAGTAAGCATATCAATCAAGCCCATGCCAGAAAGCGAGTACTCACTTTCGTAAAGTGTTACCAGGTTAGCAACGGGGCCAGATATCCAAAAGCCAACAATCATAACCAAAATAAGTGCTAGCAGCCCTCCGCCAATACCATACCAAAGCCCGGTATATAAAAAGGGGCGACGCACAAAGCCATTGGTGCCACCAACCATTTTGGTCACGATAATTTCATCACGGCGGTTTTCGATGGCAAGACGCATGGTATTACCAATAATCAACAGCACCCCCAAGGACAATAAACCCGCCAGTGAGATGACGATACGCTCGCCCAGGGAAAGCAGCTCGTGCAAGCGTCGTAGCCAGCCCAGATCTAGCTGAACATTGTCGACAATGGGATGAGATGCCAAAGACTCTTGTAGTGACGCCAGTTGTTCTGGGTTTGTAATGTTGGCATTGGGCTGGATAACAAATACCGTTGGCAAAGGGTTTTCGTCCAAATTATTGAGCACATTACCCAAGCCAGAAAAACGCTGAAATTCCTCTAGTGCATTGGCAGGGCTGATACTGTTAAAAGAGGCCACTTCGGTATTGTTTTGCAGTTGGTCTTGGAAGCGCTTAATCGCTTCAGGCTTGGCGTCTCTTTTCAAAAAGACGGACATTTGCGCGCTATCTTGCCAACCATTGCCCAGTTGTTGTAGGTTGTGCAATCCGAGGTATAGACCCGTTGGCAGTGCAACGGCAATGGCGATAACCATCCACGTTAATAAGCTCTGTAGCGGTGTTTGTAGTAGTCGTTGTAAGCTATCCAGGCAGGAGCTGCGATGATGCCCCCACCAAGCTACTAGCTCTTGGGAGCTGGAGGTTTCCGAGGCTCTCGCTCCGCGGATTTTTGTACCAGACTTCTCTTCAGTCATGGGCACTCCGTACTAGACGCCCTGCCGACAGCTCCATCACTGGTAAACGCATGGACTCGATCAAGTTAATGTCGTGGGTTGCGATCAAAACCGTGACACCGACGCTATTAAAGTCTTGAAAGAGTTGCATAATCTCTGAAGATAGCTGAGGGTCGAGATTACCTGTTGGCTCATCTGCCAATAAGATGGCTGGCTTGTTAACTACAGCCCGGGCAATGCCCACACGCTGTTGTTCACCGCCTGAAAGCGCCATGGGGTTTTCTTTTTCTTTGTGCAATAGCCCAACTTTATCTAAAGCTGCACGCACGCGCTTACCTTGATCTTTGATGGGCATTCCAGAAATTTGCAAGGGTAGTGCAACATTATCGAAAACGGTACGATCGAATAGTAGTTGGTGATTTTGAAATACAACGCCGATTTGGCGACGGAGATAAGGAATTTGTGAACGGCTAATACGCGCGAGGTTTTTGCCGCCAATAAGCACTTGCCCACGTGTCGGACGCTCTATCAGCATAATCAGTTTTAGCAGGGTACTTTTACCTGCGCCCGAATGACCGGTAAGAAAAGCCATTTCGCCAGACTCTAGCTCAAAGTTCACACCTAGCAGCGCATCGTGCCCTTCGTCGTAGCGTTTTGTGACATTCTCAAAACGTATCACTTACTGCTCCCGATTAAAGAGTGCATCGACAAAGGTAGACGCCGAAAATGGCTGTAGGTCATCAATGCCTTCGCCCACACCAATAAAGCGCACAGGCAGATTAAAGCGCTGGCTAAGCGCAAAGATTACCCCACCTTTGGCAGTGCCATCCAACTTGGTCAACGCAAGACCGCTCACCCCAGCGGAATCAATAAATTGCTGGGCTTGGTTAAGTGCATTTTGGCCTGTACCCGCATCGAGAACGAGTAAGACTTCATGGGGCGCAGAATTATCAAGCTTACCCATGACGCGTTTAACTTTTGCCAGCTCGTCCATTAAGTTGTCTTTATTGTGTAAACGCCCGGCTGTATCAGCGATCAATACATCGACGTTGCGTGCCTGGGCTGATTGCACAGCATCATAGATAACCGATGCACTGTCGGCACCGGTATGTTGAGCAATAACGGGAACATTGTTGCGCTCACCCCACACTTGTAACTGCTCAACCGCTGCCGCACGGAAGGTGTCCCCCGCTGCCAGCATAACTTTTTTCCCCTGGCTCTGAAAACGCTTGGCCAACTTACCAATGGTGGTGGTTTTACCCACACCATTAACACCGACAACCAATATCACAAAGGGTGTTTTGCGGCTGTCAATCTCCAGTGGTTTTTCTACCGGTTCTAATAATTGCCCTAATTGTGCTTGCAGTGCTGCATAAAGGGCATCACCATCGGCCAACTCTTTGCGCTTAACACTGTCGGTTAGGCGCTCGATAATCGCAGTGGTGGCATCGATACCAATATCGGCAACCAGCAACTGGGATTCCAACTCTTCGAGGAGTTCATCATCAATTTCTTTTTTGCCTAGCACCAAACTACTGATGCCTTCCGCCAACTGGCCACTGGTACGCGACAAGCCTCGTTTAAAGCGCTGAAATAAACTGAGCGATTCTGATTGAGGTTCTTTTGCTGATTGAGGCTGTTCTACCGGCTGAAGCTCTTCCGTCAATTGAGACTCTGTTTGTGGCGACTCAGCAGACTTTTCTGTCGTTTTGGTAGATGATTTTGAACGTTTAAAAAACATAGATATTGGTTACCGGATTTACAGCTTGACTTGACCCGCGCTATCCTACCACTCCTATCAAATATTGTGTTATATGGATGCCCAAAAAAAATCCGCCTCAAAAAAATCAATTGCGTATTATCGGTGGTCAGTGGCGCGGCCGCAAATTGGCTATTGCAGATGTACCCGGGCTCAGGCCAACGGGAGACCGGATTCGAGAAACCCTCTTTAACTGGCTGATGGCTGATATTGTCGGCAGCCGCTGCTTGGATTTATTTGCTGGTTCTGGCGCACTAGGCCTGGAAAGCCTCTCCCGTGGGGCAGCCTCAACTCTACTGCTCGAAAAACACCCCTCTGCCGTAAAACAGTTAAAGGCTAACTGCCAGTTGCTGAAAGCCGATAATGCGCTTGTGTTCCCACAAGACACCCTAGCTTGGCTTGAGCACCCTACCATCGATCAAGAGAGTGTCGATATTGTCTTTATCGACCCTCCATTTTCTGCAAATTTGTGGGATACCACGATAGAAAAATTGAAGCGCAGTGGCATATTAGCGGATAAGGCTTTAATTTATATTGAGTCGCCAAAGAATCAGTTAATCAATACGGGAGCTGACTGGGAAAATATCAAAGAAAAAATAGCGGGGGATATTTATTATCGTTTGTATCAAAATCACTTAGCGATAAACATGTAGATTATCAGGCAGATTGACTCTTCATTAGCAATACCGTTTACTCCGGCAATAAACAGCTCTCTTTTACGTCTTCTATTTTTTCCAATAAACAAGTCGCCCAGCTCACAATATCCTCGCGGCGCGTCATCGGAAATAAATGACCATCGTCTTCAAGACGGATGACCTCCGTTAAAGCAAAGGGAAGATATTTTTCTGCATAATCAATATTAGCGGGATAAACCAATTTATCTTTCATGCCTTGCACCACCAAAACATGCGCTTTAATTTTTTGCCAATCTACGGACATTGCCATAGTTTCATTTTTTAATGCAAGAATTTCGAGGTTAGACTTTGCCATTCTCTCGCCAACTATCGACTGCACAATAGACCACTTTGCAGCTTCATTAAACCATCTCGGCGATGAAAGCTCTGGGCTTAATGTACCGGCCAGTAAGAGCAGGCCATCAACATCGTTTGGATAATCTATTGCCACCTTTGGAGAAAGAGAAGCACCCAGGGAGTGCCCCATCAAAATAACCGGCTGGTTATTACTTTCTTGTTTGAGCTTTTTTGCCAAGGCCGCAATGATGTTTGCTTGCTCAGAAAAACTGGCAATTTCTTTATTGTCACCTAAATGCGACTGCCCCCAGCCAGGGCGATCGATAAGCACCACATGAAAATATTGCAACAAGGATTCATTGAGCAAATAGCGAGCATATTGCTGCCAGTCGCCAGGCGTGCCGTGGATAATGATTAAACTTGGCTTAGCACTATCACCGGAGGTTGCATAAAACAAGGTGTTATCGCCTACGATTAATAAATGCCGCTTAATTTGTTCGCTAGGGGCTACCGTTGTTTCAAACAACATTTGTTCTTGCTTAATTAAATCCGGGGTAAAGCAAGAAGTAAGAACCAAAGGTAATAAAAAAATAAATAGAGCTTTCATGCTGAGGGGAATAAGATTAAAAACTCACACTGGGACGTCAAAAACTTTAATTAGTTCGACTTGCCGCCTGGATTCCCGCCTACGCGGGAATGACACTGAAATCAATAAACACACCTCGGTACCTCGGTGTATTTTTTTAAAGTGATTTGTTAGCAATATGAATGACTTGGAGTGACAACGGCCAGCCCGCGCTATTCACATTTTGATGAAATATGAGAAAAATAAAATTAGTGCGCTTTACTAGCTTGCTGCTCCGCCATGGCTTGTGCAAATAATGCTTCAAAGTTAACCGGCGGTAACATCACTGGCGGGAAGCTGCCTTTAACCAGTGCAGAGTCAATTGCCTCGCGCGCGTAAGGAAACAGTATTTGCGGGCACACGGTATTAATGACTCTTGTTAAATTAGCGCCTTCAATACCTTTGATTAAAAACAAGCCCGCTTGATGAACTTCAACAAGAAAAGCCGTGTTTTCTTCTATTTTTGCTGTGACGGTGAGCTTTAATTGCACCTCGTATAAATCATTATCGATTTTTGTGGTTTCTGTCGCTAACTCTTGGTCAATTTTAGGCTGTACCTTGGAGATAAAGGCTTTAGCACCCATGGGCGTTTCAAAAGACAAATCACGCAAATAGACGCGCTGTATTAAAAACTGCTGTTCATTACCTGCATTACTTTCTTTTTGCGCATCGTCTTGTTGTGTTTTTTCTGTTGTATCGTTCATAGTAAACCCTTTATTAAATGTTCTATGTCTTGCAAAATTAAACCAATAGTTTATCCAACTCGCCAGATCGCTCTAAAGCATAAAGATCGTCACAGCCACCGATGTGCCTATCGCTAATCCAGATCTGAGGGACCGTTCGCCGTCCACTTTTTTGCATCATCTCTTGGCGTAACTGCGGGTCGCGATCCACAGCGATATCGTGGTAAGTAACCCCCTTCTCATCTAACAGCCGCTTAGCGCGAATACAAAAAGGGCAATAACGAGTGCTGTAAATCGTGACTGATAACATAACAGGCAAACTACTTAACGAGGGGGAGACCGTCTTGCTTCCACTCGCCCATGCCACCGCGCATACGGGCAACACTAAAACCAGCTTTCATAAGTATACGGGCAACGGTTCCCGCATGCTGGCCCATGCTATCGGTAATGATAATTTGCTTCTCACGATGCTTTTCTAGTTGGCTCATTCCATCGTTGATTTTGGTATGAGGAATATTAATGGCGTTGGCTACATGGCCTGCATCAAATTCTTTTTTGTCGCGAACATCTAGTAAGATTGCCTTTTCTGTATTCATGGCCTGAATGGTTTGGTGAGTAGACAATTTTTCACCTGCTGATGAAGACTCTCGACGCAAGAATGCAAAAACCAATATCACAAGGGCCGCGACCAGGAAGCCCTGCTCTTGAGCAAATAAAAGAATATCTTCCACAAAAACCTCTAAATTAGTCGGGAATTAGGTGTCAACCATATGTCTCCATTGGATTTTAACTCCTGGGTGAGCGCGCAGGCACAACTCCAGAAGTTGAAAGGCAATGGACATAGCCATACAAAAGTGGCGGGCATTATACACGATTATTAACTCAACACGCTTTTATGTCCGAGTTAATAATGGGGGCGTATTGAGAGAATTTATCGAGGCTACCCATAGTCTTTACTCTGGCAACAAGGTAGACTTTGTGGCTAGTAATTAACCCCTTTTAAAAAAGGAAACAACCCTTGACGTTCTGTTTACGACACTTCTCTATTTTATGCTTGTGCCTAGCATTACTCTCTCCATTTGATATGACCTTCGCCCAGTCAGAAGATGACTATGAGAAGCAGCTTAAAGAGTTAGCAGCCACCATAGAAAAATTACAAAAAGAGCTCGCTAAAACCAAAGGGACTCGAAATAAACTGCAAGAGTCTCTGCAGAAGTCCGAAGAGGAAATAAGTGAGCTTACAAAAAAAATCGACTCGATAGAGGGGGCACTCGGACGCGAAAAAAAGCAGTTAGCCCAGCATCAGAGCCGCCGCGCTGAGCTGGAAGCATCGAGAAAAATTCAACAAAAACAAGTGAACCTTATTGTCCGCCAAGCGTATTTATTAGGCCGCCAGAGCCAAGTAAAACTCATGCTGAATCAAGAGGAACCCTCCCGAGTTACCCGCCTTTTGCGTTATCACGACTATGTTATCAATGCTCACAAGGATAAGATGGATGCCTACCTGGAAACCATAAAAGAAATTCAGCAGGTAGAAGCCCGCATAAACGATACCACTAAACGACTGACTGCCACTCAAGAACATTTGAATTCGCGCTATCAAGAGCTTAAGAGCTCGCAAGCGCAACGATTGGCAACGTTAAGGGAATTAACCCGCTCACTAGAAGAAAAAGGCGATAGCTTAGCCCAACACAAGAGCGATCAGGAACGCTTAGAAAAGCTATTGGAGGAAGCCACTCGTTCCCTTAAGAATCTTAAACTACCGGGAGATGCAAAGGCCTTTACTGCGCTGCGGGGTAAACTCCCCTATCCTGCCAAGGGATCGGTTATTAACAGTTTTGGCAGCTATCGCCTCGATGGCAAATTGCGCTGGAATGGCATTTTTATTCGAGGTAAAAGTGGCAGTGCAGTGGTATCGGTTCATCATGGGCGTGTGATATTCTCTGACTACCTCCGAGGACAGGGGTTATTGCTCATTATTGATCACGGTGATGGCTATATGAGCTTATACGCCCACAACCAAACATTATTAAAAGAAACGGGGGACTGGGTCAGTAGTAATGAGCCTATTGCCATGTTAGGAAATACTGGTGGCCAAGCTCAGGCGGGTCTTTATTTTGAAATACGACATAATGGCAAACCACAGAACCCTTCGCCCTGGCTGGACAGCAATCATCGAGGTTAGGGGCTGTCAAAACATTCAACAATGGGATTATTTATGCACTTTAAGCATTTTGTAAGCGTTGTACTTTTTATTTTCGTCACTTCACTCAGCTTATCGCAAACAACCATTGCACAGACGAGCGCAGCCACCAAGTCGACAACAGAAAATCAAGATGATCCTCTCCCGCTCGAAGATCTCCGTTTATTTACGGTTATTTTTGATCATATCCGTCGTTCTTATGTTGAACCCGTCAGTGACCAAGAATTATTGGAAAACGCTATTAAAGGTATGCTTCAGGAGCTCGACCCACACTCGGACTATTTGGATACCTCTCACTTTAATTCGCTGCAAGAGACGACTAAAGGCGAGTTCAGCGGTGTTGGTATCGAAATCGGTAACGATAAAGGCTATATCAAAATTATCACTCCCATCGACGGTTCTCCTGCCGAGGAGGCAGGCTTACAAGCGGGTGATTTGATTATCGAGCTCGACAATAAATCTATTCGCGGCTTAAGTATTAGCGAGGCGGCCAAGCGTATGCGCGGCCCTAAAGGGACACCGGTTATTTTCACCGTGATTCGTGCGGGAGAAGAAAAGTCCATCGATATTACGGTGATTCGAAATATTATCAAAACTCGCAGTGTTCGCTCTCGCATTGTCGAAGATAATTTCGGCTATATTCGTATATCACAGTTTCAGAGTAGTACCGGCACCGACTTTGTTGACAGTATTAAAAAATTGCGCAAAAAAAATCCCCAGTTACAGGGTTTAGTCATTGATTTACGCAATAATCCTGGTGGTGTTTTACAGGCTTCTGTTCAGGTCGTTGATGCCTTAATCGACGATGGCCTGATTGTGTATACCGAGGGACGACTTGAAAACAATAACCAATCTTTTTCTGCTCAACCTGGTGATGTTAGCGAAGGTTTACCTATTGCGGTATTAATTAATGGTGGCTCGGCTTCTGCTGCTGAAATTGTTGCTGGCGCCTTGCAAGATCATGAACGCGCAATCATTATGGGCACGCAAAGTTTTGGCAAAGGCTCCGTACAAACTATTTTACCGGTAGGTAAAGATAAGGGAATTAAGCTCACAACCGCTCGTTACTATACGCCGAAAGGCCGTTCAATTCAGGCGACGGGAATTGTGCCTGACGTTGTTATTCAGCGTGCGCAAATTACTCAACTTTATGATGACAACAGGCGTGTTAAGGAAGCAGATCTTGAAGGCCACATAAGTAATGATAGCGACAACACAACGGTTATCTTAGGCGCAGACAGAGACACTTCTGATAACCAATTATTTGAAGCGATTAATCTTTTAAAGGGAATCGCCATTTTTAATAAAACAGCAAAGAAATAATAGTTCGTCATCCCCGCGCAGGCGGGGATCCAGACTTAAACCTATTAACTAACACTGGATTCCCGCCTGCGCGGGAATGACGACTGGAGCAACAATGGATACCCGGCTATCTCGGTGTATTATTTTACAGCGACCTGCTAATAAGTATTTCAAATGAAAATATTACCAACGAAAAAATATTCTCTTTTTATATTGATTATCACTCTAATATTTTCTGCAAAGAGTTATTGCGAAATAGATAATGAAGAGCATCAAATATCTGAACCCTTTATTGCAGATGTCGCCATTATTATTGATGACCTCGGTTACAGTAAACGCCAAGGATTATCCGCCATCGAACTACCGGGGGAGATCACGTACGCCATTATTCCTCATAGTCCCAATGCCGTTTTTTTAGCACAGCAAGCACAAGAGCGTCGCAAAGAATTAATGCTTCACGCTCCCATGAGTAATGTCCACAATTTTCCCATGGGCCAGGATGGTTTAAGCGAGTCGATGAATGAGAACGATTTTTCTCATGCGCTCAATCAAGCAATCCTATCTGTGCCTTATATTGCTGGTGTCAATAATCACATGGGCAGTTTGTTGACGCAGAAACAATTACCCATGGAGTGGACAATGAAAACATTGAGCGAGCACGGTTTATACTTTATTGATAGCCGTACTACATCTCATAGCGTAGCGTGGAAAACGGCACAACAACGCAACGTTCCATCATTAAAACGTGATGTCTTTCTCGATCACGATCGCAACTACAAAAAAATTCATCAACAATTTAACAAATTTATCAGTGTCGCTAAAAAACAAGGCTATGCGATTGCTATTGCACACCCCTATCCAGAAACGTTGCGTTATTTACAACGCAATTTATCGCGACTACCCGCAGAAAAGATTAATCTTGTTTCCGCATCGACATTAGTCAGCCGCTACTCTCCTAATAAAAAGAATATTCAAGCCATGAATAGTAAAAGCGCCGAGACCACCTCACAGCCTAAAGATAACCCTTCCATTTTTTCTGAAAATACTTTCGATTAAAGCCATCCAGCTCACCAATATACTGTCACCAAAATCGACTAACAAGACACAGGTATAACCCTTGATGCCACTTTATGAACCGCTCATCGTGGTTAAATAACATTCGCTAGGCGATTAAATTATTATAATTGTTCTGTTTTTAACCAATCACAGAGTGAAGTAAACTCAATAATGTGAGCGTTGCCTGATTTTCAGGCAACTTGGTTGGCATCCAATCGAAGCTAATGTATCATCTCGTTCAAAGCTCAAAGAGGATATTGATATGACAATGGCAAATGTCGCCATGAAACGTAATGGCGAAAATGATGAAAATACACTCGTTCCCATCCGTAGTGAACGTTTATTTACGCAGTATAGTTACTGGTACTTCCGCACTCGAGAAGGCATGGAAATTGGCCCTTTTGATAGCGCCAAAGAGGCAAGTCAAGGCATTGCCGATTTTATGGACTTTGTTGAAAACGCTGAACCCGAACTGATTGAACGTGTGACGGAGTACGTCAACCACGCTGCATAATTTAATTTGCGCTAAATACAGGCCCGATATCAATTATATTGGGCCTATTTACCTTCTCCTTGATTTATTCCCTAACTTCTATCCCTAACTGAGCCATATGCGCTTTGGCCTCGGGAACACTGTATTCACCAAAATGGAAGATACTTGCGGCTAACACCGCATCCGCGCCACCTAGGGTCACGCCCTCAGCTAAGTGTTGGAGATTTCCTACGCCACCAGAAGCGATAACGGGAATGGAGACGGCATCACTGACGGCACGGGTCAAGGCTAAATCAAAACCATCCTTCGTACCATCCTTATCCATACTGGTTAGAAGGATTTCACCGGCTCCATAATGGGCCATTTTTACGGCCCACTCGACTGCATCAATACCGGTAGGCTTTCTCCCCCCATGGGTAAAGATCTCCCAACGATTAGGCTCGTTTTCAGCACTGACTTTTTTGGCATCGATGGCAACAACGATGCATTGAGCCCCAAAACGCTCAGAGGCTTCTTTAACAAACTCCGGATTAAAGACCGCTGCGGAGTTAATACCCACCTTATCGGCTCCAGCATTTAACATGGTGCGGATATCGTCAAGGGTGCGAATGCCCCCCCCCACGGTTAAGGGGATAAAGACTTCAGCGGCAATAGCCTCAACAGTATGAACGGTGGTTTCTCGCCCTTCGTGTGTAGCGGTAATATCGAGAAAGGTAATTTCATCGGCACCCTGTTCGTTATAACGCTTGGCAACCTCGACGGGGTCACCTGCATCGCGGATGTCCACAAACTGGACCCCCTTAACAACACGGCCAGAATCAACATCAAGACAAGGAATAATTCGCTTAGCAAGAGACATAAAACAACACCAAAAATAAAAACGCGATTCTAGCACCTTTGGTACTGGTTGGTTTACCTCCATTGCCTAACTCACCCCCCAGCCTTAAACTCCAAGTCATCAAAACTAAGGATTTATAAGATGAAGATTATTCGTGGAAAAACGTTCAAGGCCGATAAGGCCTGGGGGGCACTAGATATCGCCAATATGAACGGCATTACCACTCGTCTACATTGGACCAACGAGCCCTATAAATGGCATATCAATGACGGTGAAGAAGTCTTTGTTGTCTTAGATGGTAGCGTTGATATGTACTATCGCCTCAATGGCCAAGAGGAGTCTATCCAGCTAAACCCTGGCGATATCTTTTTCGCTTCCGTGGGAACAGAACATGTGGCTCGCCCACAGGGAGAGGCTAGAATCTTGGTGATTGAGGCAGAGGGCAGCGTGTAAAAGCTTGAGAGCAGACTGCTTGTCTGCTCTCTTCTAGATACTGCTGAGACACTTAAAAAAGAATACATCGTCATTCCCGCGAAGGCGGGCATCCATCTAGTACATTGTTTTAAAAGAAAAAATGGATACCCGCCTACGCGGGTATGACGAGAGAAGGATTATTCCGGACAGTAGTGCGCCTTCGCGGGAATGACGCCACAAATAATCATCATACTGATATTAACTCCATGTACCCTATTTAAGTCTTTTGGTTAGTAACTTAAAAAGACTGAGCAAGCTTTTTGGCTTTTGAAAAATCGACCTTACCTGACCCTAACTTAGGTAAAGCATCCACTTTTATAATTTGGCTGGGCACCATCAGGGGATTACACCCTGTCGCTAGCATCGCTTCCCTTAATGCAGCCGGATCTAATTCTGCTTCACTTAACAAAATAATTTTTTCTCCTTTTTTATCATCGGGAACATTCACAGCGATCACTTCTATGTCATCCGTGCCATCATCTTGATGAGCATTCTTAATCGCTTCCTGAATTTTAGACTCAACCGCTCCAAGACTGATCATCTCTCCACCCAATTTAGCAAAGCGAGAATAACGATCGACGATCGTTAAAAATCCATCGCCATCTAAATGGCCTTTGTCTCCGGTTATATACCAGCGAATCCCATCGATCACTTTAATCACCGATTGCGTTTTTTCGGTATTGTTTAAATAACCTTGCATCACTTGTGTGCCACCGATCAAAATCATACCATCTTCATTTTCTGGCAATTCTTCAAAGGTTTCTGGGTCAACAATTTTAAAACTGGTACCGGGAAGTGGCATACCCACTGTTCCTAATTTATCACCTAACTGTACTTTCCAATCTTCTATCGAGAGTACTGCGGGAATATTGACGCTAGCAACCGGCGTTGTTTCGGTTGCACCATAGCCTTCGTAAATTTCCTTATTAAATTTAAGTTTAAAGGCTTCCCGTACAGCAGGATTTAATTTTTCTGCACCCGAAACAACAATACGTAAGCTCTCCAACATCAAAGGATGCACTTTATTATTGCGACAATACAATCTTAAAAAGGTCGATGTGCCGCACATAATTGTAGCTCGGTACTTCGCAATCGCTTTTGCACTACCGAGCGCATCGGTTGGATCAGCATGGCACACCAAAGGCATCCCTTCAACGAGTGGCATAAACTGCGTCACGGTTAAACCAAAGGCATGAAAAAGAGGTAAGGAAGCCATGACCACATCATCTTCACGAGTATTCAACACATCGGCGATTTGTTTTAGATTGGCCATAATATTGACATGACTTAAACAAATACCTTTAGGCAAACCCTCACTACCACTGGAAAATAAAATCGCCGCCGTTTGTTGATTATCTCTACTATGAGAGTAAAGTAATTTTAAACACCACGCTGGTAAACATTTCACCATCAACAGGATACCTAGCATTTTCCACTTGGGAATAGATTCTTTCACTTCCTCTAAGAAAACCACGCGACAAGAGGATAAAGCGCTATCAAAATCAAAGCCTTTATTTTTAAGTTTTGTTAAAAAACGTTTCGAAGTGTAGACCGTCTCAATATCAGCTTGTTGTAATGAAGAGACAAACGCATCTGCACTAGCCGTATAGTTTAAGTTGACAACAGTTTTACCTGCCAATAACACCGCCATGTTCGCCAACATACCTCCCGCACTAGTTGGCAGTAACAAACCAATGTTTCTCTCCGGACTTATTTTTTGCATCTCATGAGAAAATGCGATCGCTCCTGTTAAGGCTTGGTGTGTGCTTAATGGCTGGCCTAAAGTATCTGCTATGGACAAACAATTTCCCTGTCTTTTGACGGTATCGATCCACGCATTAGGAATTGTCGGTAACTCTTCTGCATAGACTTGCCAGGAACTAATAGACAAATCAAATACGCGTCGTTTAAGTTCGCTGGTCTTCGTTGTCTTAGGTAAAGGCGAACCAAAAGCAACAATAATATCCCGGCGCGCACCACCACCCCTAACGCGCTTAAAGTTTTCCGTCGAACGTGAAAATTGACTACCCCATAAACCACGCAAGTAAAACGGTAATATAGTGACATCGTTTTCTGTTAATTCGATCGCTCGCTCGTAACCACGACGAAATTCTGCCAAATGCCCATTGCGACTAATCATACCTTCTGGGAATAAACAAACGACTTCTCCTTGATCCAATAATTCGGCGACTTGTTCCAGTGATTTTTGACTACTGGCACCCGATTGAATAGGAATGCAACCAAATAACTTAAAAAACCATTGTAAGTACCATCGTTCATAGATGCTTTTCAACATAACAAAACGAACTGGGCGTGGACATGCAATTTGTACAATCGCCCAATCTATCCACGAAATATGATTCCCTAACAGTAATACGCCTTTTTTCTCGGGGATATTTTTCATACCCTCGACGTTAATTTGATAACGGCGCGAAACGATATAAGCAAAGAGCAAGCGGACTAAACTTTGTGGCAGGCGAATAATCGTATAGATGCTTCCTACTAAAGCAACGACCGCAATGAGTACCAATAAAAATCTTGGGCTAAGAGACAACAGAGAAAATGTCACCGTTAACAACAAGAAAAATAACATCGCCACGTTTTGAACAAAATTGTTCGTGGCCAAAATCTGTCCTAATTCAGTTTCTTTTGCATAAAATTGAATTAATGAATTGAGCGGAACAATAAATAAACCGCCCATAACACCAATAAATAAGAAATTGAGAGCCATCATTGCATGGTTTGATAAATTGGGTAATAACAACAAACCCAAAGCAAAACCAATACTACCAACCGGTATTAAACCCGTCTCAATATAATTACGAGATAAGCGCCCAGCTAAGGCAGAACCTAATGCAATACCAATACCGCTGGCACCAAGTATGGCCTGTATCATCACGGTATTGGTTTCGCCCAAGGTAATTTTGGCAAAGGCTGGGAAAGCAGCCAACATCACTTGGCCCACAGACCAAAATAATGCTAGACCTATCATCGCCTGGCGAATATTGTGGCGATACAATAAGGGCTTTAAATTTTTTATCGCCGAGCGACCTGTTAAATATTCTTTGGCGACGAACTTTTTTTGATGATCCGTTTCTTCATGCTGAGGCAAACGATAAGTCATCACCACTTCAAAAATACTATTTGCTATTAGGATATACCCCAACGGCACCAGTTGTTTTAATAGATCACTTTTTGTCGTTGCCTCGGTTGAAAAAAAGTATTCAAAACCCACAGAAAAAATAATGGTTCCCGACAAAATGGCTGCAATAGAAATAGCTTGTACTGCACCATTACCTTGGGCAAGTCGCTCTTTACCAAAGAGCCCTTTGATATAACCATATTTAGCCGGAAAATAAAAAGCTGATTGCACGGCCAATAGAAAGGTCATGGAGAACGCAAGCCAAAACCAACCCAGCGAATAACATACCGTAATCCCGATAGTTAAACCAACCGCCAACCAAGCCGTCGCACGCATAATTTTATTTTTAGGGTATTTGTCACCAATAAAACCCGCTGGACTGAATAACAAAATAACAGGCAACAAAATTAAGCTATTCACAATGGCCGTCAAAATAACTTGTTCAGAGCCGTCATAAATTTTAAAAATTGTATTTTGAATGACGATCTTATGACCTAAATCAATGACGGAGTTGAGGAAAACGGCAATAAAGAAAGGCAAGGCGCCAACGGTTCTTATTAAACTCTGCATAAGGCTATATCCATAGTGCTAATCAAGGTGGCAGCATGGCGATTAAACACCAAAAACGCAACCTTGTCTTTTAAAGTTGCCTAAAAAGACCTAAAAGGCATCGATATATGATACCCGACAGTATATTTAGTGTTTTGTTAAGAGAGACTTAAGACATATAAAGCAATGAAGTATAGCGTAAGCGTACAGATCAGTACGAATCGGCTTTACGCCATTGCAGTATCACATGCGCTAAAACTCCGGCGACTAAACCCCAAAACGCTGCTCCAATTCCCAATAAGCTAATACCCGATATTGTCACCAAAAAAGTGATTAATGCAGATTCCCTGTGGGACTCGTCTTCCACTGCTACATGGAGACTATTGGCAATGGTTGATAACAATGCCAAACCGGCAATCGCCAAGACAAATTCGGGGGGGAAGGCAGCAAACAAGGCGACGATGGTAGCGCCTAAAAGACCAATGAGCAAATAAAACACACCCGCTGAGATGGCCGCCAAATATCGCTTTGAGGCATCCTCACCCGCTTCTTTTCCCATGCAAATAGCCGCTGTAATCGCTGCTAAATTTAGCGCATAGCCACCAAAGGGGGACAACAACAAAGTTGTGAGACCTGTGGTTGTTAGGATAGAAGAAACCGGCGCTTTATAGCCAGAGGCTCGAATCACAGCAATTCCAGGCACATTTTGCGATGTCATGGTAACGATGAATAGAGGAAGTCCAATACTCACTAGTGAAGACCATGTAAATACAGGCGGAACGTATACAGGTGAAGCCAATGAAAAACTAAAATCACCGAAGGTCAGCAAACCTTTAAAATAAGACAGCCCTATACCAAGGGCCAAAACAATGAATATGGTATAGCGTGGCAATAGGCGTTTAAATAGCAGATAAACAAAGAACATGGCAAACACCAAAAAAAACTCTGCTTGCATAGCGACAAACACGTCTTTACCAAAGGCTAATAAAACTCCCGCTAACATCGCCGAACCCAAGGATTTAGGAATATAATCCATTATTTTTTCAAACCAACCGGTAATGCCGCATAACAGAATTAACAATGCTGAAAACATAAAGGCGGCAACAATTTCACCCATGGGTATACCGTTGACACTGGTCGCCAGTAATGCAGCACCGGGCGTAGACCAGGCCGTTAAAATGGGAGAACGGTAATAGAATGATAAACCAATGGACGTAAGGCCCATCCCAAGACCCAGGGCCCATAACCACGAGCTGATCTGGGCTGGATTAGCGCCTGCTGCATCCGCAGCTTGTAACACGATAACCACGGAACTAGTAAACCCCACTAAAACGGCAACAAAACCCGCGGTAATATGTGTAAACGATAAATCACGCAGCATATTTCTATATCCTATTTAGTTAGACATGAAAAATGCCTTGACACTGGGTTTTTGGTCAAAATAAATCGTTAGTTCGATGATTTTATTTTTTAAATCAGTAGGCTGTGCATTTTTCAGGGCCAACTATTTATTTTATTACCAATGATTGGGCTTTCACTAAACGTCTCATTATGTGATACTTTCTTGAAAAAAACAGTAGCGATGAACCATAAAGATGGCACAAATACCTGCGCTAATCAGCACACTGAAAAAACAACTCAAGGCTCATGGGCTCACCTATACCGAAGTCGCCAAAGCATTAGATCTAAGTGAAGCATCAGTAAAACGTTTATTTTCGGAACAAAATTTCACCTTGCAGCGCTTAGAGATTGTTGGCCAACTTATCGGTTTGCAGCTATCAGACCTTATACAGCTCATGCTACAAAACCAACCTCAACTCGTTCAGTTAACCGAGGAGCAAGAGCGAGAAATCATTAGCGACCCCTTGCTTTTAATGATTACAGCCAATGTGATGAATGGTTTAAGCTACAATGACATTATCGATAAATATAACATTAAGCCAACCGACTGCATTCAAAAATTATCCCGTTTAGATCGCCTAAAGATTATCGAATTACTGCCTCGCAATCGTATTAAATTATTGATTGCACCTAACTTCGCCTGGATACCTAACGGACCCATTCAACATTTTTATCAAGATCAACTCGAACGAGAGTTCTTTCAATGTCAATTCGACAAAGAAACAGAAAAGCTTATCGTTTTAAATGGGCTATTAACCAAAGCATCCAATGCAGAAGTACAGAAAAAAATGCAACAACTAGCCAATCACTTTAATGAACTGATCAAAGAAGATATTCCTCAGGACATAGACAAAAAGCAAGGAGTCACTGCTGTACTTGCCTTAAGACAGTGGCAATATAGTTTATTTGAGCCGTACTTGAAGAAATAAATACAACAACTGATATAAAGATGAAAAACAAAACTGAAAAAACACTGAAAAAAATCAATGAACTAGCCAGGTCCGGCCAATTAGCATTAGCCATTGACACTTGCAACAAAGCACTAAAGAAATCACCAAGCAATGTTGATATCTTATTGATCTTATCGCAACTAGAATATAAAAAAGGCAATATGGATATCGCCATTGAAAAACTGGATAAGGCAAGCACCCTAAAACCTAGAAACAGTAACATCTATGCGTTGAAGGGAGATATTTACATTCATAATAAAAAATTTTCCGATGCAGAAAATGCCTATCGACGCGCTTTATCAAACGCCCCCAACAAAAATCTTTTAAAAACACGCCTTGCCTACGCCTTGCAAGAGCAAAAAGATAAGATAGATGAAGCTATTGAACTACATGAATCCGTTTGCTCTGAAGAGCCTAAAAATGCACTGGCTCACTACAACTTGGGAACAGCTTTTAAAAGAAACAACAATTTTGAACGCGCGATTAGCGCTTATGAAAAAGCGGTTGAACTTGACCCCAATAACGTTGAGCTAAAAGAAAGTTTCAGCAATATTTTATTTGAAACCGAACATTATCAGAAAGCCATCGCAGCGCTAGAAGAGTTACTTAAACTCAGCCCACGCAATGAAATCGCACTCTACCAATTATCCTATGCCTGCAAACGACTCAAATTGGCAGACAAAAGCCTGCAGGCCGCAGAGCGATTAGTATCAATAACCGATCACTCTACGCTTTCATTAAGGGCTCTGTCTGCAGCTAAAATAATGCAAGCAAACTATGAATCCGCATTACAAGACTGTGAAATGGGCCTGCAAAAAAACCCAAAAGATCGCAGGCTGCTATCTGAAAAAATTATCGCCTTATCGGGAACAGGCGACAAAAATTCTGCCAAAAACCTGTTCAATATTAATAATTTATTAATGGTTATAAAGATCGACCCACCCTCTAATTTTAAAAACACCAACGCATTTAATAAAAACATTATTGAACATATTAATAATCATCCCACCTTAAGTTTTGCGGGCATTAGTCATTCATGTAGCGGAGGAAGTACTAGCAATGAAATTTTTGTTGAACCATTGGGGCCTATTGATTATTTACTCAAAGAAATACACAAAGCGGTAGAAAATTATATCAAGAAAGTTAAACTTGTATCGCCTCACCCATGGGTTGATCAATTGCCAGATTTATCCAAACTCAATATTAGTGGCTGGGCAACTCGACTTAGAAATCAAGGCTTTCAACATGGCCACATTCATGATACTGGCTGGATTAGCGGTGTTTATTATGTCAACCTACCGAGCAAGAGAGACAACCAAGCAGGCGCGATAGAATTTGGTAGAGGACCGTTTTTTTATCCCGATGTTGATCAGGGCGAGATAAGAGTCATAGAACCCGATGAAGGCACTCTTGTTTTATTTCCTTCTTATTTTTATCATAAAACCATTCCATTTGAGAGCGAGCAAGAACGCGTGACAATCGCTTTTGATTATCGCACTAATGACTTTTCATAAAAACAATATACAAAAGCCAGCATAATCTGGCTTTTAAAAAATAATACTTTGTTCATGTTTACTAAGTTAAGCAACAACCTTTCACACACTTACCTTTACCAATTAAAACTCATTGTGACTCGGCTTAATGATACATAAACCGGCACCTGGGTCGCTTGCTAAATTCATCAACACGAGCGCCTTCAAAAGGTCTAAGCGGGGGTATTGCCGTAGGCAATATTTTTACCCGTTTTTGGGATACCCAATCCAGCAGCGATAATGCGCAACCTTGGCGACTAAACAGCGAGAATACAATAATTCTAATTTTTAGAGGCCCCCATCTATTGTTATAGAAAATAAGATATACAAGCAGAACCTCTACAGATTTCAACTAGCGGTCGCAAAGTTCCTGGGCTTCTTTGACATTCAGGGTACCTTCATAAATAGCGCGCCCAGTAATCGCCCCTTCAATACCATGGTGAGACTGTGCTTTTAGTGCTTTGATATCGTCGATATTGGTAATACCACCGGAGGCAATGACAGGAATCGAGGATGCTTGCGCCATGCTTACTGTCGCTTCAACATTCACCCCTTGCATCATGCCATCGCGGGCAATGTCGGTATAGACAATCGCGGATACACCCGCACTTTCAAATTCTTTAGCCAAATCTGTCGCCTTTAACTCTGAGACTTCAGCCCAGCCATCCGTCGCGACCAAACCCTCTTTTGCATCTAAACCGACAATAATATGTCCAGGAAACTGTTTGCACATATCGACAACAAATTCTGGCTCCTTCACGGCTTTGGTGCCAATGATTACATAACTAACACCGGCTTGTAGGTAGTGTTCAATCGTATCGCCACTGCGGATACCACCACCAATTTGTATCGGTAATTTAGGAAAGGCCTTGGCGATCTCAGTCACCACTTCGCCATTAACAGGCTCACCGGCAAAAGCGCCGTTGAGGTCGACCAAATGCAAACGACGACAACCTTGATCAACCCACTGTTTAGCAAAATCTACAGGGTTATCACCAAACACCGTAGAGTCTTCCATTAAACCTTGACGCAGGCGTACACATTGGCCATCTTTTAAATCGATTGCGGGAATAATTAGCATAAAATATTTAACTCAATAATATGACAAACAAAAATAAAAGGAACTCTCTTAACAGCTTGTTGAAAAACTATTTGCCTTGCACTGGCTGCCTCGCTTACGTTTTTCAATAGCCTGTTAAAGGCTACCATTCCAATTCACAAAATTTTTCAATAATTGCAAACCGGCTGTATGGCTTTTTTCTGGATGAAATTGTGTCGCAAATAAGTTATCGCGAGACATTGCAGCAGCAAAGGGCTTTCCATAAACACAACGGCCCGCAATATTAGCAACGTCACTCGCCTCAACATAGTAACTATGCACAAAATAAAAACGACTTTGATTATCGATACCATGCCACAAAGGGTGATCGACGGTTTGCTCAACGGTATTCCAACCCATATGTGGCACTTTTAATTTAAGCGCTTCGTTTGTTTGGCTTTCATCCAGTAAGGGATCACCAAAAAAACGCACATGTCCTGGCAATATGCCTATGCCTTCAACGCCACCATTTTCTTCACTGGACTCCAATAACGCCTGCATACCCACACAAATACCCAGGACAGGCTTACCAGAAGCCACCATCTCTGGCACCAAGGAATCAAAACTCAACCGACGAATTTCAGCCATGCAGTCGCGCATTGCACCAACACCGGGGAAAATAATTTTATCCGCATTGCGAATAATCTCACTGTCTGCAGTGACGTGAATCTCACTCATTGGTGACACATGTGCTAAGGCACTGGAAACCGAGTGAAGATTGCCCATACCATAGTCAATAATTGCGACTGAACTTGCGCTCATATAATGTAACTCAACGGAAAATAATCAAAGAAATTGCCACTCCATTCACAATGAAATGGCAATAGTGTTATCTCTACAGTGTGTCTCTCTATGACTCTCCTTAGCTAGAGCGTTCCCTTTGTCGATGGCATCACGCCTTCCATTCGCGGATCCAGCTCAAGAGCCATGCGTACCGCACGACCAAAGGCTTTAAATACGGTTTCGATTTGATGGTGGGCATTGTGTCCCTTTAAGCAATCAATATGCAGAGTCACTTGCGCATGGTTTACAAAGCCTTGGAAGAACTCCCAAAATAGCTCAGTGTCGAACTGACCCACACGCTTTTGAGTAAAATCGATATTCATAAACAGGGCAGGACGACCAGAAAAATCAATCACCACACGGGAAAGCGCTTCATCCAATGGCACATAAGCATGACCATAGCGTCGAATACCCTTTTTATCGCCAATGGCTTGAGTAACCGCCTGCCCTAGGGTAATGCCGATATCTTCAACGCTATGATGATCATCGATGTGGGTATCACCATCACAAGTGATATCTAGGTCAATCAAGCCATGACGGGCTATTTGGTCCATCATATGCTCAAGAAAAGGGACCCCCGTATTAAAATTGGCTTTACCTGTGCCATCAAGGTCTAAGCTCACTTGGATTTTGGTTTCAAGGGTATCGCGCTTGACGGATGCCTTGCGTTGGGGGGCAGTTGTGGACATGTTGCTCTCTGCTATCAATGGATTTTGACGAAAAATCACCCAGCAATGGGAAGGAGGGATTATACGTGTTCGGGCCATTGCCGGCTAGAGCTGTATAGAAACCGAAGAAATAGCGAAATTACTTAACCATTGATTCGATTAATTTTTCTGACTCTGTTTTAACGAAACTACAACGCTTAGGGAGAGACCATGTAACAACCCCTGTTTCGGCATTTTCGGTTAGCGTAAAGCATTGTTCTCCCACTACGGCTATTTCATTGCCATTGCTATTGCTATTGCTATTGCTATTGCTATTTGTGTAGGTATAGACCTCTTTATCTCGCGTAAAAGCTTGTGGCGAATGAGTTCGTTGTAGTTTTCCGCGAGTTTCGGGATCAAATATTATTGTATCCCCATGATCAGGGCCACTGTAAGAGTCTTGGTGACTTTTGAACATATCTTTCGCATTTATATTATCAATAATCAAAACCTGATTTGGGTTAGCTTTTTCATCTATAGGTGTTGTGCTAATCGGTCGGTCTAATGTACGCAGGCTCTCACCCACGGTTGATTTTTCCTCATTTTTAACAAGCTTTTTATGCTTTGCTTGGCTCGGTGCCTTATGTGAAGTTACCGTTATTTTTTTAGTTTTGATTGATTTTTTCGATTCGACACTCGACTTTTCTTTAAAAATAATAGAGATAGTTGTTGGCTCGTCATGTACAGAAATATTGCGCCCACTAAGATCAAAATGGATACTATCTATCACCTTAACCGCAGCTAAAAGCAGAGGAAAAGATAATAGTATTGACCACAAAAATAATGCGGTATTTGATAAGGTTTTCTGTTGATCATCGATGTACTGACTTAAACCTCTATACATGAAGGTTCCACCATTGCAACTTGTTTTCCTGACATTGGTAGACTCCTTAACGCACGCTTAGTTTCACAAAAGATATAGACAATATGATTAATCAATCACTAAAAACTGTATCCCTGCGCTCTATTCCATACTAGCCACTAAAACATAAAGCTTTATATCGCTCCCACGCTCTGCGTTGGAATATATATCTAACTATATGCCTAGGTAAAGGTCACATAAAACAAAGCACTGCACAGAATACTCGATTATTATTAACTCCCTGTTAACACACTATGATTAGCGCATACTAAAACACTAAGAGACTTTCTAAAATTTTTCTCATAATCATTCTTCTTTTGTTGTTAAACCTCTCTTATCTTTTTCCAAGGCCCTATACGGGAATACAGTAATTCTAGACGGTTATTACTGTAGCTCCATTTACTTACTAACGAGTCACTTTAAAATGATACACTGAGGCAGCAGGATATCTATTGATTGTTCTAGGCGTCATTCTCGCGAAGGCGGGAATCCAGGCATTAATGAATGTATTTAAATCTGGATACTCGCCTTGTCCTACAGGGCATAGGGTACTTTGAGTAATGCAAGAGCAATTACCAATCGCGGGGATGACGGCGGTATTCTTTTTTAAGTATCCCGGTCGCAAGATAACTATACTGTATAAAAAAACAGAGAAGCTATTCATGAAACGACTTGAAGTTACCCCATTGAACCTAGATATATTAATTAATCCAAGAATAATATTATCTATTCGAACTCTGAAGCCAAAGGTTTGTCTAGAGCCCTATTGATTCACCGGCTACTTATGCGAATATAGATAACAATTCTGCAAGGGAAACACTATCAAGGTTACATCATGAAAAAAGCATTTAAATCTATTGGTATCACCTTTGCGTGTTTAATCATACTCCTCGTTTTGGCCATTGTGTTATTGCCAACATTGGTTAATACTCAGGCATTCAAACAACAACTTATTCAGCAGGTTAAACAACATACCGGTCAAACACTCAGCATTGATGGCGAGCTGTCGTTTTCTGTTTTTCCGTGGCTAGGAGTAAAAACCGGAAAAGTGGCTTTATCGCAGCCAAAAGAGATCAGTGACAAACCCTTTGTTACTATTGATGCGGTCAATATTGGAGTGAAGTTACTCCCTCTTTTTCAGAAAAGAATCGAAACATCACAAATGGAATTAGTCAGCCCTACTATTCACTACGTGATTAATAAGCAAGGCAAAAATAGTGTTGACGCCCTTTCCCCAGTAGAAGTACTTTCCGATCAAAACAACACAGTATCGAACAATAAACCCACACCTACCGATACCGCTGACAATAAAGATAGTCATAGTAAAACAGCAGCCGTTATTGTGATTTCTGGAGTTACTATTACTAATGGCGCTCTTATTTACGACGATCAACAAAACCAGGAACAACACGAACTCAGCAAGTTTGAACTGAAAACTGGAAATTTATTGGGACACAACTATTCTCCCATACGCTTTTCCGGTGATATTAAGCCACATAACAATAGCACTATTGCGATTAAACTTTCTGCACAAGCCGCCATAAATAAAGAGAAAAACACCTTTAGCATTAAAGATATTAATGCCAGTATCAATCAGGAGAAACAAAGTCTTGTGGCAAAAATAGAATCACTATTTTTTGATCAAAATAACCAAAAATTGCTGGGTGAAAATTTACAAGTTGATATAACTAGCGACACCGCTTCTCCTCGAATCACTACTCCTAATGTTGATATTGATTTAAAACAATACTCAACATCCACTATTGCATTTTTTATTCACGAGCTTAAAACAAATATTAAAGCCCAAGGAGATATTTTATTAAAAAATTGGAATACCAATATGACGGCGAAGGGACATATTAGTAGTACCTTTAATCCTTCCATGGTAGTTAAGACATATGGTATCGATTACCAAGCCAGTGATCCAAGCGTACTTCAAAAGTTATCATTTTCAAGTGCATTTTCAGGCAGCACCAATGGAATTTCTCTGCATAAAGCAGAAATCAAATTAGACGATAGTATCTTGCGTGGCGACTTATCTATTCTAAATTTTTCTCAACCCAGCTATCGTTTTGATTTTAGTTTGGACAAAATCAATCTCGATCGTTATGCAACGAAAAGTGATAACCCAGAAGAACAAAAGGCATCGGATAATGCTGGGCTAGCAATCGCAGCACCCATCCCTATTTTTAAAAATTTGAATGCAAACGGTGTTTTTCGTGCAGGAAACTTACAAGCTAATGGCGCTAAATTAAGCGATATTATTGTTAACATTATCTCAAAAGATAAAAAAGTGGTTATATCTCCCTCAGCCAAACTTTACGGTGGAACCACAAAAGGCTCGATCACTTACACAGAAAATAAAGAGACATCGACGCTATCTATAGACAACCAGCTAAGCAACGTCAACTTTGGTCCACTATTAAAAGATACTGAGATAACGGATCAAGTCTCAGGGAGAGCAAATGTTGACGCAAAAATCACTATTAGAGAAAAAGCAAAAAAACAAAGCAATAATGGCAGCATAAGCATTGTAATTAATGATGGCGCACTAAAAGGAGTCGACATCAAAAAGATACTTGATGAAACCCAAGATCAATATGATCGTCTACGCGGTAAAACAATAGACACCATCGAGTGCAGTAGCTCTAAATATTATGAAACACACTTTAATGCGATGAATGCCACACTCAAGCTAAATAATAATGTAATTACCAATGATGATCTAAATATAAAAGCACCCGCCTTTAGAGTTTCTGGAAAAGGAGAGATTCAGCTAGAACCTCAAACACTTGATTACCTCACTAATATCACCGCTGTTAATACCAATTCTGGCCAGGGAGGAAAAAACAGAAATGAACTCAAAGGAATAACTATACCAGTTCGTTTTTACAATAAACTCTCTCACATCAAAAGAAAAATCGATATGCGTGCGCTAATTAAAGCCAACACCGAAAAAATAGCTGACGAGAAGAAAGAAGAACTTAAACAAAAAGCCGCTGAAAAATTAGGGCTCATAGAAAAAAATGAAGAGACTGATAATAAAAAAGATCTAGAAGACCAAATAAAAGACAATGCAAAGAAAAAGCTGCTAGAAAAGCTATTTAAATAAAAAAAAGCGGGACATTAGCCCCGCTTTTTTTTCGTTATTTTTTGATTGATTTAACATCAACCATATAAAAGTTATAACCAGGATGGAAGCCAAAGAAGAAAATACACTAAACAGCATTACAAAGGTGAATACTGTTGAGCATATAGATGCCCCATAATTTTATTTAAGGATATTTTTAACTGATCAATATTCTCTGCACACACCGTCACGTGACCTAACTTTCTTCTTGGACGCTCTTCTTTACCATAAGCATGATAAAAAACTGTCGCGTTTTTATGATTTTCTAATTGTTCACGTTGACCATGACGACCCAACATATTCACAATACCAGCGACGCCATTGACAGCGGTAGAACCCAAAGGCATATCCGCTATCGCCCTGCAATGATTTTCGAACTGGCTAGTCTCGGCACCTTCAATCGTCCAATGCCCAGAGTTGTGTACGCGGGGCGCTAACTCATTCACCACAATACCGTTTTGGGTATCAAAACACTCCATCGTTAAAATGCCAACGTAGTCGAGCTCTACCACAATTTTTTTAATCATATCTATCGCAGGGGCAAGCGTTTCTGCACACGGTGCAGGCGCCATTGTTGCGATTAATACGCCATCCTCATGACGATTTTCCATCACCGGATAAACGACGATATCACCCTGACAACCACGGGCAGCGATTACTGAAATTTCACGGGTGTAATCAACATGCTTTTCTGCAATCAATTCAACCTTATTTTCTAAGGCTGACAACAATGCACTTTGCGCTAAGTCTTCACTTTTTTTAATGCGCCACTGATGATAACCATCATAACCCGATTCAGCAGCCTTAATATAAATGGGATACCCCATGCGTTCAGGCAAAGTTTGTAATTGCTCTTGGGACTGAATGACTTCAAATTCAGCTGTCGGGATATGTAAACTACGTAAGAAGTTTTTTTCACGGATACGATTCTGCGCTAGATAAACTGCATTACTACCTGGGGACACTTGGGTTAAGGGCTGTAGCTGTTCCATCAAGCTCGTATCAACCATCTCCTTTTCAACCGTCACCACATCGGGTTGACCCAAGGCATCAAAAAGCTCAGCGGCAGACATAGTAGACTTTAAGGTAACCACTTGGCCTAGCGCATCAACGCAACGGCTATCCTCACCTTCTTCCGATATAAAGCTAAAACGTAAACCCAAGGGAATGCCCGCTTGAGCCGTCATTTGTGCAAGCTGACCGCAGCCAAAAATCGCAATATGTTGTTTACATTCTGTCATAACGAGGGATGTATTAATCTTCTACTGACCAGGGCACACTATCGGTTTGCGCTTTGCGCCATTCTTGAATACGTTGGCTCAAGGCAGAATCACTCAAGGCCAGCATCTGTGCAGCGATTAAACCCGCATTATAAGCGCCAGCCTCACCAATAGCCTGTGTGGCAACGGCAACGCCGCGGGGCATCTGTACGATGGACATCAGACTATCCAAGCCTTTTAACTGCTTACTGCTGACGGGTACCCCAACAACGGGCAAATGAGTCAAGGCAGCAGCCATACCGGGAAGATGAGCAGCACCACCGGCACCTGCAATAATCACTTTGATGCCGCGCGCATCAGCCCCCTTTGCGAATTCCACCAGACGCTCCGGCGTACGATGGGCAGACACTACATTGGTCTCATACGCTACGCCCAGGGTATCCAAGACCTTAGCAGCCTCAGACATAGTGGGCCAATCGGATCGGGAACCCATAATGATACTGACGATGGCACTCATAATGTACTCTCTTTGAAAATGCTCCAGCCTTATTTTCCAAAAAAGCGACTCAAACACCCTAAGTTTCCTCAGAGTGATCGTCTTTGTATCGTAGAAATACCCCCAAATCTGGGGAAGGCAAAACGGCTGGATATTGAAAAAGGGCGCAATTGTATCAATAGTTAAGCGAATAGACTACTCCTAGCGTTAAGGGCATTTTTCTTGTAGCGCTAAGGGCTTCTTCTTGTAACGCTAAGGGCTTTCAGGAATAACTATATGGGCCCACAGCCGCAGTTTCGCTTTTTATCAGTATGCCCAATACCTGGGTTAAAGGTGTTGGTGGGATCTAGAGACTGATAGAAATGCTTGAGGTCTTCCTCTGCTTGGTAAAGATGCCCAACATTATGTTCCGCGGGGTATTTAGCTCCTCTTGCATCTAGGCGCTTAAGCATCGCCGCCTTTACCGCTTTGGCATCTGCCCCTTTTTTTAATAGGTAGTCTTGGTGAAAAACATAACAAAGAAAATGTCCATAATATAATTTTTTCTCTATCTGACTGTCGATCTCTTCTGGCAAGCACTCAAACCACTCAGTCTCATTTCGACGAAGCGCAATATCTAAAGCCAGCACAGGATTACCATGCATGACTTCATAACGAACCGGCGCACCGGCAGCAGCAAAGCGGTGTAGTAAAGCTGTTCTTGCTTCGCTCTCAGAGCATTCAAAATAATCTCCTGAACGATCACTTTGTTTGCTGAAAAATTGAGAGAGATACACCTCAGCCTCAGCAATACCGTCATCACTCACTTTTAAAATTAAGTGATGTTCATACCGGTCTCTAAAATTCAGCATGCGTTTGGGTAAAATATTAGGCCATATTTGACTTAGCATTTGAAGAAAGCGATCAGGTAGATATTTAGGCAAAAAGGACAATTTATTTAAATACGATTCAATACGCCCTTTGGCGGCAAAAAGCCAAGGCAAAGGACCCGTTCCCAAGTAATTGATCATTAGTAATGTATCTCGCCCATAGCGCTCTGCCAGATTAAAAATATCGCGGTGCATATACTCCGCAAGATCAGGGAGGTGCTTAAACCTGCTCAATAAATCGCGACGAAGCTGAGTGAATTCTTTCGGATCATTGCTGCCAATATAAAATACTTTTTCTTTTTTCGGTGTGAAATAAGTATCGAGACGCACCGCAAAAATAGCGACCTTACCTGCGCAACCACTGGACTCAAAAAGCCGGCGTTTATCGGCATTAAAACGGGCGGGCGTTTCTGCATCAATATCGCGAACCACTTTGCTGTATTCTCTATCGGAAGCCATTTTATGGTGATCGACAATATCCTTATCAGAAAAATTTCCTACATCTAAATTATTCAAAATTTCTTCCGGGGTATCGCCAAGATTATTGATGCCTAAGTGATTGATCAACTCAAGTTCACCGGACTCATTAACACGAGCGAATAAACTTAATTCCGTATAGGCAGGACCACGTTTAACCAATGCACCACCCGAGTTATTTGCAATCCCCCCGACAATTGATGCACCTAAGCAGGAAGATCCAATCACCGAATGCGGTGAACGCTGTAAAGGCGCCAGTAATTTTTCTAAGGCGTGCAAGGTAGAACCCGGAAAACTAATCACTTGCTTATTATGATTAATAGGAATAATTTTCTTGATACGCGTGATATTAATGACAACAATATCGCGGTCATAATCCTCGCCACTTGGCGTTGCCCCTTCGGTTAAACTGGTATTCGCCGCCTGCATAATAATAATTTTATTATTTTTTACACACAACTGCAGACACCACCATTGTTCTAGCAAGGTTCCAGGACGAACAACCGCTAAGGCGCGGCCTTGGCCAGAACGCCAACCTTTACGATAAAATTCTGTATTATTTTCCCCCGTCAAAATATATTGCTTGCCGACAATATTGCTTAAATCTTGTAGAAACTCGGTATTTGACATCTTTATATATTCTAGTTAACGAAATCGCAAATTATTTTTTGACAGTTCTTTTACAGAGGTGCAACCCATTAATCGCATATCGCGCTCTAACTCGTTACGCATGAGTTGCAATGCTCTCTCGACACCAGGTTGTCCCGCAGCGGCAAGACCATATAAATACATGCGTCCAACACCCACTGCCTTTGCCCCCAAGGATAAGGCTTTTAGTACATGGGTTCCCCGTTGAACACCGCTATCAAATAAAACATCAATTTTGTCACCAACTGCGTCAACAATTTCGGCTAACTGATCAAATGAACTACGTGAGCCATCTAATTGGCGCCCACCATGATTAGAAATAACAATGCCCGTACAACCAATATCCACCGCTTTTTTAGCATCTTCTACGTTCATAATTCCTTTTAAACAAAACTGCCCCCCCCACTCGCTGACCATGCTTTCAACATCTGACCAATTCATCGAAGGATCTAGCATTTTTGTGAAATAATCACCAATAGAACGAGCACTTCCGTCCATATCAATGTGACCTTCCAACTGTGGTAAACGAAATTTTTCATGAGTTACATAATTAATTCCCCACATAGGCTTTATCGCGAATTGCAAAAGCCCGTTAAGAGTTAAGCGAAAGGGAATAGAAAAACCACTACGTAAATCTCGCTCTCGATTACCGCCAGTAATGGAATCAACCGTTAGCATCATCACTTGAATCCCCGACGCTTTCGCTCGCTGCATCATCGCACTATTGAGACCACGATCTTTGTGAAAATAAAACTGGTAAACCTGTGGTGTTTTCACCTGCCGAGAAATATCTTCAAGACTCACCGTTCCCAGAGATGAGACCCCAAACATGGTGCCAAATTTTTCAGCGGCATAAGCCACTGCCCTCTCACCTTTATGGTGGAATAGGCGCTGCAATGCAGAGGGAGAACAGTACACCGGCATACCCAATGTTTGCCCCATCACTTCAACAGAAAGGTCGACCTCTTCGACACCGGCTAAAACACGAGGCACCAAATCACAATCATCAAAGGCAGCAGAATTGCGACGATAAGTGGTTTCATCATCTGCTCCGCCATCAATGTAATTAAAAATAGGGCCCGGTAAACGTCGCTTGGCCAGCCGGCGGAAATCATGAAAGTTATGGCATTGACTAAGGCGCATAATCAGCTCTCTCTGTAAATTGGTCAGACAAATAAAATCGGTTTATACTGCTATCTCACCCAAGTTCGGAAACATTGTCAAATAATATTTTAACTATATGATTTATATAATTTTTTAAATATTAATCTGATTGATAAAAGGACTTGATATTAATACTGAATCAAAATTGATATGACAAATTTAAACCATGAAAGCATCTGAGTCGCTCTACAAATACCTAGAAACCGCCATTATTGAAGGCAGCTTACGCTCGGGGGAACGCTTACCTCCTGAACGGATTTTAGCCGAACGCTTTTCACTTTCACGCTCAAGTGTGCGAGAAGCACTGCAAGCGCTCAAAGCTAAAGGCTGGTTAGTGAGCCGCCAAGGCGGTGGACATTATGTTTCGCAGCAATTGAATCAAGAGTTAGCCGAACCTATTCTTAAAATTTTATCGAGCAGTCCTGATGCACATTTTGATTTACTTGAATTTCGTCGCACCATGGAAGGCGACTGTGCTTACCATGCCGCTCTCAGGGCCAACGACGTTGACCTTGTTACACTCAGTGAAAAATATCAGAATTTAAAAAAAGCAAATCAACATAAAAATATTAGTGCCGAAGCCGAGGCTGATGCTGCTTTTCATTTATCCATTGCAGAAGCTAGCCACAATCTTATTTATTTACATCTCAGTAAAAGTCTTTTTTCTGCGCTGCGCATCAGCATGCATAGCAGCATCCAAAAAATGCTGGAAAATAATATTGCACGCATTGAGCTTATGAATCAACACAGCGCCATCTACGAAGCCATTATCAACCGACAACCCGGTACCGCCAGGGATGCTGTTCATGCGCATATCCGCTACGTTGAAAATTTACTACAGGATTTAACGCGAGAACAGTATCGCAAAGAGCGATCAGAAAGGCGCAATATTGGACTCCAGCATTAAACAGTCAGCTTTGAAAAGTCCTCCGCAAGCTTTCCCAGAGAGTCGAAGTAAAAATGTCGTACGGGTATTTTTACTTCTCGTATTACCTGCATGGATACAGGTGCGGTAACGTTGGTGCTATCGGCCAATGGCTGACTAATTACAAAACGAATTTACCTGATTTCGACCCGCACTTTTTGCAGCGTAAAGTGCACTATCAGCATACTCTAAAATTGTCTCCGCTTTTATTGTTGCTTTCGCCGTGTTATCAGCAGGCGCCACAAAGGTAGCAACACCAACACTCACCGTTACCTTAATAATTTTCCCCGCTCTTTTTATATCTACATTTTCAATAGCCAAACGAATTTTTTCAGCGGCTTTGGCCGCTTCTTCAGCATCTGCGTCTACCAGTAAAACGGCAAATTCTTCTCCCCCTATGCGCCCACACTGATCATTCATGCGAATCACTTCTTGCAACTTTTGAGTCACTTTAACAATGACCGCATCTCCGGCTGGGTGGCCATAGGTATCATTCACGCGTTTAAAGTGGTCGATATCAACAATCAGCACAGAATAACACTGCTTATATCTCAGACAACGACTATGCTCATTCTTTAACAACTCAAAAAAAACTCGCCGATTATACAAATTTGTTAAAGGATCTTTTGTTGCCAGCTGAGAATATAAATTAAGCCTTTTAAACATGGGAAAAATAATAAAGAGTGCTTCTAATAACAACAAAAAGAATATTAGCAGCAAGAACCATAGCTGTAATTTTTGTTGTTTTCTGGCTTTCTCTTGGGCTTCTTCTTGATATTGCAAAACGATATCATCGAGTCCATGTAATAGAATATGACGCTGTTTCAATATTACTAAACTATCTTCCGAAAAATTTTTCGTCTTCAGCAATTTTTCAGCTACAGATAAATAAGTATCAACCTTTTCTGCTATAAGCTTAGGTTCAAAATACATACTTTTAAGCACGGGGGATAATTCGGAATGAGATAATAAGAATTGTTGTGTGCTGCGCATGTCTATTATGGCTTTTTCCAGCAATTTAGCATTCGATTCAGAAGGAGCTTCGCGATACTCTTTCATAGCAATCGCGATATATTGAGACAACATCCGCTGTCGCCCACTAATATTAATAATGTACGCATACTCTTGTTGTAGCTTTACATCTTTTTCAAGCGTTAGAAATATGGCAAACGAAATAGCCGCTATGATCACTAGCTTTAGTGCATAGATAAACAGTAACTTACTGTTGCGTTTCTCTTCGGCTTCTTGTGTTGCCATGCACATATGACTCTCATATAGAAATAGCTATTTTCACAAATCGTATCGATGTAAAGCTTCTTAAATTATATCCATTTAATAGACGAGACAATTATTTTAACTGCAACCAGGTTGCATACACATAAAAAGGTGTGGGTTCCAGAGCCGATACTAGGTTATCGTATATTATCAATCGCAGCTTACCAATAGGGAC
>JBNKUQ010000033.1:0-33006 GCA_050298695.1 Cellvibrionaceae bacterium | reverse complement strand
TCGCTATTATCGGAGCGGGTCCTGCCGGTATCGGTTGTGCTGATATTCTCGTTCGCAATGGGGTTAAACCTGTTGTATTTGATAAGTATCCTGAAATCGGTGGTTTGCTGACTTTTGGTATTCCAGAATTTAAGTTAGAAAAATCTGTTATGCAGCGACGTCGAGAAATTTTTACTGAAATGGGGGTTGAATTTCGTCTCAATACTGAAATAGGTAAAGATATCGCCATGTCTGAGCTGCTTGAAGACTATGACGCCGTCTTTATGGGTATGGGGACTTATAACTATATGAAGGGTGGTTTTCCTGGAGAAGATCTACCGGGTGTTTATGATGCACTTCCATTTTTAGTTGCCAATGTAAATCGGAATTTGGGTTTTGAAAAAGACCCCTCAGAATTTATCAGCGTTGAAGGGCAACGAGTGGTTGTCTTGGGAGGTGGTGACACCGCGATGGATTGCAACCGTACCTCTATTCGTCAAGGAGCTGCTAGCGTGACTTGCGCCTATCGCCGAGACGAAGAAAATATGCCAGGCTCACGTAGAGAGGTTGTCAATGCGCGTGAGGAAGGGGTTAAATTTTTATTTAACCGTCAGCCTGTCGGAATCATTGGTGATGGCAAGGTTGAGGGCGTTCAAATGGTGACAACAGAATTAGGTGAGCCCGATGAAAATGGGCGTCGTCGCCCCCAGCCTATTGCCGGTAGTGAAGAGGTATTACCGGCGGATGTTGTGTTGATCGCTTTTGGTTTTCAACCTAATCCGCAGGATTGGTTCGCTGACAATAATGTGGAGACTAATCACTGGGGTGGTGTTATTGCACCAGAACATCAAGAATATAAATTTCAAACCGCAAACCCTAAAATCTTTGCTGGCGGTGATATGGTGCGTGGTTCTGATCTTGTGGTAACGGCTATTTGGGAAGGTCGCGAGGCTGCTCAAGGCATATTGGATTATTTGGATATATAAAAAGAATCAACATCATCCCCAGTTAGGGGCAGAGTAATCTGGCAAAAACAAATGTTCTACAAGGCCGCTTTTGCGGTTGGGGCGATTATTATTTTTAGCCGACTTTTAATAGTGTTGATAATGCCATCGCTATCTAGACCGATGGCTTTCAATATATTTTCTCTTTTCCCATGGTCGATATACGTGTCCGATAGGCCTAAATGCATAATCGGTAAGTGGATTCCTTGAGAAGATAAATACTCAGATACGCCACTACCTGCGCCACCGGCAATACTGTTTTCTTCAAGAGTGACGATGAGTTTATGCGTCTTAGTCAAAGAGTCTATCAGCGCGGTATCTAAAGGTTTAACCCAGCGCATATCGCAAACGCTGGCATTTAATTCATCGGCTGCCGTTATTGCGGCGGGTAAGAGTGTGCCAAAATTGAGAATGGCAACATCTGAGCCTTCGCGAATTTTTAAGCCTTTGCCAATAGGAAAAAGCTGCATCTCTTGCTCTATGGTAACACCGGTTCCTTTTCCTCTAGGATAGCGAACGGCAGCAGGGCCATTATATTGATAAGCGGTATAGAGTAATTGGCGGCATTCATTTTCATCGCTGGGAGCGGCAATGATCATGTTGGGAATGCAGCGCAAAAAGCTTAAGTCAAAACTTCCCGCATGGGTTGGGCCATCCTCGCCAACAATGCCTGCGCGGTCGATGCCAAGGGTTACATCGAGATTTTGTAAAGCGACATCGTGAATCAATTGGTCGTAAGCTCGTTGCAAAAAAGTCGAGTAAATGGCAACGACAGGTTTTTGCTTTTCGCAGGCAATGCCGGCAGCGAGTGTTACCGCATGTTGTTCTGCAATAGCAACATCGTGGTAGCGTTCAGGAAAACGTTCGGCAAATTCAACCATGCCAGAACCTTCACACATTGCAGGCGTAATACCGATGAGTCTTTCATCTTGCTCTGCCATGTCACATAGCCAGCGACCAAATACGTCTTGATATTTTGGGATATTCTTGGTGGTAAGTGCTGGGCTAATTGTAGGCTTGGGCTCTAGTTTGTTTAAGGCGTGATAGCCAACGGGGTCCGCTTCTGCAGGAGAAAATCCTTTCCCCTTTTGAGTAATAATATGGAGTAGCTTAGGCCCTTTGATTTTTTGTAGTTTTTGCAAATAGCTCACAAGTTCGGGCAAATCGTGGCCGTCAATCGGACCAACATAATTGAATCCCATTTCTTCAAATAAAGTCCCCGGAGAAACTAAGCCTTTAACATGTTCTTCCGTGCGTCTTGCCGCTTCCCACGCTCGAGGTATTTTGGTGAGAACGCGCTTACTATTTTCACGTAGGGCATTGTAAAACTGGCTGGCCCAAATCTTAGAAAAATAAGTGGCAAGACCACCCACATTGGGAGAGATAGACATATTGTTGTCATTGAGGACAACTAAAAGGTCTTGGCCCGTATGTGCGGCATGATTCAGTGCTTCAAAAGCCATTCCTGCCGTCATCGCGCCATCGCCAATAATCGCGACATGCTTGTTACCTATTTGTGCATGGTCATTACCAATGGCCATACCTAGAGCAGCACTAATGGATGTGCTTGAGTGTCCCACACCAAAGGTATCGTAATCACTTTCAGAGCGTTTCGGGAAGCCTGATAAGCCTTGATAGCGTCGCATTGTTAACATTTGCTCGCGTCGGCCTGTGAGAATTTTGTGGGGGTAGGTTTGGTGTCCAACATCCCAGACCAGGCGGTCTTCAGGTGTGTTATAGGCATAGTGGAGGGCAATAGTGAGTTCAACTACTCCGAGTCCCGCCCCAAAGTGGCCGCCTGTCTGGCCAACACAATACAGTAAGTATTGGCGTAACTCATCTGCTAATTCAGGCAGTTGTTTGCTATCCAGGCCACGTAGGTCTGCCGGGCTGTTGATCTTGTCCAGCAGGGGCGTTTGGGGTCTGGTTAATGGGATCTCACTGCACATAATTTGAGTAGGAATAAAATAATCGGCTATTGTATTGTTTTGCTAAGTAAATGCCTACCCCGAATGGGGTTTTAGGTTTTAATAAGGCTCTTAGAGCTGAGGCGCATAAAATGTCACAAAGAAAATTGAGGGGTTTGGCTTCGACTCATGAAAAAGACTTCTCTAGTATTTTCTCTGGATAATATAAGCGGCTAAATTCCTTAAATAATCTGCTCTGTAGTCAAAACAACCTAATGCATCTAAGGCCTCATCATACAGTTGCTGAGCTTGTTTTTTTGCGGTTTCTAAGCCTAGTAATGAGACGAAAGTTGGTTTGTTGTTGGCGATATCTGCACCTTGTTGTTTTCCTAGTGTGGCGGTATCGGCAGTGACGTCAAGAATGTCATCTTGGATTTGAAAAGCTAAGCCTATCGCATTGGAGTAATGGTAGAGGGCATCTAGATGCTTTTCATCGTTCACTCCTGTAGATAGTGCGCCTAGTTGTGTGCTAGCGCTAATAAGGGCGCCTGTTTTGAGTCGGTGCATATGGGTTAATGCTTCCAAAGAAAGGCTGTTACCAACAGCCGCTAAATCGATACTTTGTCCTGAAACCATGCCTTGGGCGCCACTGGCTGTTGCAAGCACTTGGCACATTTTTAATTGCTTGACGGGGTCGCTATTGAGATAAGGCTGGCTGAGCCACTCAAAGGCTAATGCTTGTAGAGCATCGCCTGCCAGAATGGCAGTGGCTTCATCAAAGGCAATATGACAGGTGGGTTTACCTCGGCGTAGTTCATCATCGTCCATTGCTGGCAGATCATCATGAATGAGGCTGTAGGTGTGTATACACTCAATGGCTGCCGCTGCCGCATCTGTGAGAGTATTGGGTTCATTAAATGCATAGGCACTGGCATAAATTAGCAGGGGACGTATGCGTTTTCCTCCGTTGAATAGGCTGTACCGCATGGCTTCACTGAGTTTTTGGTGGCTATCATTAGTGTTTTGATTGAACCGATCTTTGAGAGCGTTATTGACGCGGTGGGTGTGAGTACTAATGAATTCTGCAAAGGATGACATCGTTGATCGTAAACCTCTACGACTCTTCAGAAGGATTTAACGAATCGATATCGGCTTCGATCAATTCCAATTCATCGCCTTGTCCAACCAATGTGGAGATCGTTTGCTCTGCTTTTGAAAGATGTTGCTGGCACTCTCGAGTTAATTTAATACCGCGTTCAAATGCCGATAGCGATTCTTCCAGCGAAAGCGCGCCACCTTCCAATTTTTCTACCAAGGAGTCGAGTTCTTCTAGGGCTTTTTCGAATTGTAATTTGGGCATGATCTGTGATGTAACTCTGAATATGGGGTAAATAAAGGAGGATATTAACATGTGCGGTGCACCATTTGCCCATGTGAAATACAAAATAACGTCTAGAATAAAGAAGAGGGCTATGTTGGTGCCCTGCAATGATTAATCTATTATTTGTTGAGGATTAAGTGTGGATTTAGCGTCGCTGATTGGTATTTTGGGGGCCTTTGCCCTAATTATCGTGACGATGATGATGAGTGGCGACATTATGATGTTTGTCAATGTCCCTTCCATCGTGATTGTGTTTGGCGGTACCTTTTGTGCCGTTATGGCGAAATACAGTCTGAGCCACTATTTGTCCTTTGCCAAAATAGCGGGTAAAGGCTTTAAGGGAACCCCTGTTGATCTCTCTGAATTAATTGATGAGATTGTGAGTTTGGCCGATGAAGCGAGGAAGGGCGGCTTACTCTCTTTGGAAGGAAAAGAGGTGAGTAGTGATTTCCTAAAAAAAGGGATTCAGTTGCTTGTCGACGGCCATGACCCTGACGTCGTGAAGTCGTTATTATCTAAAGAGAAAACGGAAACGGAAAAGCGCCATGCTGATGGCGCCTCTATTTTTACCAATATGGCGAGTATGGCGCCGGCAATGGGAATGATTGGCACCCTAATTGGCTTGGTGGCAATGCTGGCGAATATGTCTGACCCTAAAGCCATTGGCCCAGCAATGGCGGTGGCCTTGTTAACCACTTTGTATGGTGCGGTTCTTGCGAATGGTTTTTGTGAGCCTATGGCGGATAAGTTAAAGCGAAAATCCGTTGAGGACGTATTGGTTAAAAACTTGGTGATTGATGCCTTGCTCGCTATTCAAAATGGTTTAAATCCCCGTGTCATTGATAGCATGTTGCGTAACTACTTGCCTGAAGGTAAGCGCGATCCTGCTGATATGGGCTAGCAGTGGTGTGAATAGCGATGAGTGACGAAGACGAAGAATCCGCCTGCGACTGCCCTGCTGGTTTGCCTCCATGGATGGCGACCTTTGCCGATTTGATGTCCTTATTGATGTGCTTTTTCGTGCTGTTGCTATCTTTTTCTGAGATGGATGCTATGAAATTTAAGCGTTTGGCCGGTTCTATGGCGCAAGCCTTTGGGGTTCAAAATCGTTTAAATGTTGTCGATGTTCCCAAAGGCACCAGTGTCATTGCTCAGGAATTTAGCCCAGGTATTCCTAGCCCCACTCCCATTAATGAAATTTGGCAAAAAACGGAAGATGTGACTGAGATGAGTTTGGAGGTGCAATGCAGCCAAGAATATGATGTGGAGTCTGGAGAAATTAATGAAGAAGCCGGTGCTAAGTTGCGTATTCGACAGCAATTGGAAGAAATGGTACAGCAGACAAAACGAGACGCGCAGGAATTGGCTGATGCTCTGGAATCTGAAATCTTAGCAGGAGAGATTGAAATAGAAACGGAAGGGAGAAAAATCATTATTCGCATTCGTGAAAAAGGCTCCTTTAAATCAGGTTCTCACGAATTAGCTGATGATTATTATGATGTGATGGATGAAATTCGTGGAGTGTTAGTGCAGAAGCCAGGAAAGATTCAAGTGCAAGGACATACCGATGATATTCCTATTCGTCGTTCACCGCGTTATCGCTCGAATTGGGAGTTGTCGACATCCAGGGCTGTTTCAGTCGCAGAAGAATTAATGAAGGGTGGATATATCAATCCTCGTCGTTTTGAGGTTGCCGGTATGGCCGATACACAACCCTTGGTTGAAAACTCTAATGCCGCAAATCGTGCACGTAATCGTCGAGTTGAAATTGTGATTCGTCAGGGCTTGGGTGAGGAAATCTCTGAAGAAGATAAGGAAATTTTGCAAAATGAAGGTCAGGATATAATGCGTGATTTGGACTTGGATCCAGATTATTTGTTCAACTTAAAACCGGAAGAAATATTTTAATGACTATGTTGAATGAAGATCGTAGACGTTTTTTTCGTATCGCAGATGCTATAGGTGTGAGCTACAAGCGTGTTGATGAAGCGCATTCAGATGCGCAAGATGACATGCACGAAGGCGCTAATTTTTTTTCATTACTAGAGTCGCAAACACATTCATTGCAAATGCTGTTGTCCGAATTGAAAAAAAGCCAGCCAGTGGCGGCTAAGGCGATTGCCGCTCTAGATAAAAAGCTAGACACCATTGTCGCCTTAATGGAGTTGGACAATATAACGGGCGGCATAGCAACGCATAGTATTCAACAGGCAAGCATCAGTGCATGTGGTATCGCATTTCCCGTCAATGAAAATATTGAGCCCGATACACAGTTGCGCTTGAGCTTGTTATTGGAAACTTCCAGTGAACAAATCTCTGCGTTAGGGCGAGTGGTTGGCTGTCAGGAAATAGGTGGACAGAATAATTATTGTCTTAGAGTGGAGTTTGTCGAAATGAGTGATAGTGATCGGGAAAAGCTCATACAACATATTGTTCAGCGCCAGGGACTGCTTCTGCATTCTTTAAGAGAGCAAATGCCATAGCGCTTGGTAATTTATAAAAATTTTTATAAATTCTCTTCGGCAAATTCCGCTAAGCGACTGCGTTCAATGCCGTTAATATGCATAATTCCGGCATGATTGTAATGCTTGGTTTTTTCGACTAAATAAGTTAAACCCGATGTTAGTGGTGTAATATATTTGTTGTCTATCTGTGCCAGGTTTCCTAGAACAATAATTTTAGAATTAGAGCCGACGCGTGTAATAATTGATTTTAGTTGAAATTGTGTTAGTCCTTGGCTCTCGTCAATAATAATGTAAGCATTGTTAAATGAACGGCCACGCATAAAATTTAACGACTTGAATTGAATGTTTGCTTTTTCTTTTACGTATTCAATACTGCTAACACTGTGTTCATCATTTCCATGTAATACTTCGAGGTTGTCGTCAAAAGCGGCTAACCAGGGAGCCATTTTTTCTTCTTCGGTGCCAGGTAAAAAGCCAATGTCTTCTGCAATGGGAGGTGTATTTCTCGCTACAATTAATTTGTTAAAGCGTTTTTCTTCGATAATTGCATGAAGGCCATAGGCTAGTGCTAATAAAGTCTTTCCTGATCCGGCAGGCCCGGTTAAAACTGTCATGTCAATATCGTCAAAATTTAATAAGAATAAGCTCATTGCTTGTTCCATATTGCGAGGCTTTACTCCCCAAAAATTTTGATTCATTAAACGATGCCGGCTCAGGTCCAATATGCGTATGTGTTCATCATCCATCGATAAAACCATGCCAGCAAAGTCAGTGTTATCTAAGATAAACATTTTAGGATAGGCATTTTCTAAATCTTTCCTATCGATAAGATGAATGTTTTCTGTGCCTTCGTGTTCTGTGCTGACTCTTTTAATTTGTTCCCAAAATCCTTTTTCAAAATATTCATAGCCTTTTGCTAGAAGATCTACATCGTCTAATACTTTGTCGTTACGATAATCCTCTACCTGTTCTAGGCCAGAGCCTTTTGCTTTGAGGCGCATGTTAATATCTTTGGTAATTAGGCACACAAAAGCGTCAGGATTGGTATTTTGTAAGTTTAGGGCAACATTGATAATGCGATTGTCGTTAGCATGTTGGTGAGATGAGTTTAAGTAGGGAATATTGTCGTCATTTTGAATGCGCTGATCAGGGAATACAGACAGTGTGCCAATAGCTTTATTTATGTTTTCTTTTTCGTCACCGGTAGAGAGGCGTATTTTAACACCGCGTTGAATTTCTTTGGGTGAAGCGCTGCTCATTATTTTTTCAACGTTATTGATCGCAATGCGTGCTTCTCGGCTAACATCCTTTTCTCGGCGGTCTTTGATAATGTCGAGTTCTTCAAGTACCGTCATAGGTATAACTACGCGATGTTCAGCAAAAGAATGAATTGCCATAGGGTCATGTAGTAGGACATTGGTATCAAGAATATATATTTTTTCCATCAATGCTCTCCGCAAGGTTCGAGAAATGAAAGATCACTAAAATAATAGAATGAAAGAGAGGGAGTGCTCAGGAGATGTAACAGTGTGATAAGTCGTATGCTTAGATTAGTATCCATAACTACCACGACAGTTGCTAGTGGATAGAACCGTTACCGGGGCTATAGAATTAAAAGCACTAAATTGCAAGTTGATAAGCAAAATAAATAACTGCCTTTTTATTTTCTTAATCTGACTTTAGTGTATGCGCAATATGTAAAGTGAGTCAAGCGAAAATATCCACAGTTATAGTATAAACCCATCGTATTAGAGGTGGGCTTATGGGCGGGGCTTCTTGGGTCTCCGTCTGCTATCCCATTGCCCGCCTCGAGCTTTTTGGAAGCCCTTATTTTGTTTTGAATTTATTTTGTGGTTTTTTTGGTCGTGTTCTGGCACGAGTTGGTATTCTTTATCGCCGATTAAATCAGAGCGATTCATTTTTAATAGTGATTCGCGTAAATGTGCCCAATTTTTAGGGTCGTGATAACGCAGATAAGCTTTCTGTAGGCGGCGTTGTTCAATGTTGTCAGCTACAAATAATTTTTTACTTTTATAGCTGAGTTTTTTTAAGGGGTTGCGTCGACTGTGATACATTGCTGTTGCTAAAGCCATAGGCGAAGGGTAGAACGTTTGCACTTGATCCACGCGAAATTTATTTTTCTTAAGCCAAAGCGCTAGATTGAGCATTTCTTTTTCATCAGAGCCGGGATGAGCCGCAATAAAATAAGGAATCAGGTATTGTTTTTTGCCCGCCTCTTTTGAATATTTGTCAAAAAGTTGCTTGAACTTATCGTAGGTTCCCATGCCGGGTTTCATCATCATTGATAGTGTGTTTTTTTCCGTATGCTCTGGTGCAATTTTTAAATAACCGCCAACATGATGGGTCACTAATTCTTTTACATATTCTGGATCTTCTACCGCTAAGTCATAACGTAAGCCCGAGGCAATAGCAATGCGTTTAATGCCCGGTATTAAACGTGCGCGACGATAAAGGTTTGTTGTGCGACTGTGATCTGTATTTAAGTTTTTACAAATCGTTGGATAGACACAGGATAGACGTCGACAATTGGCTTGTATGCGATCATCTTTACAATTGAGAAAATACATATTCGCTGTCGGTCCGCCGAGATCAGAAATCGTTCCTTTAAAATTAGGCACTTGATCGCGAATTTTTTCAATTTCTTTAAGAACAGACTCCTCTGAACGGCTTTGAATAATGCGCCCTTCGTGTTCGGTAATAGAACAAAATGTACAACCGCCAAAACAGCCACGCATAATATTCACCGAAGTTTGAATCATTTCGTAGGCAGGTATATTGGCATCACCATAACTAGGGTGAGGGCGGCGTTGATAGGGAAGATCAAAGACCCCATCCATTTCTTCTGTTTTTAGAGGAATGGGTGGAGGGTTGACCCAGATTTCTCGGTTGCCGTGCTTTTGTATGAGTGGCCTTGCATTGTGCGGATTGGCCTCTTGATGCAGTACGCGTGAGGCATGTGCATAAAGTGCAGAATCGTTACGGACTTTTTCAAAAGACGGTAAGCGGATATAGGTGCGCTCTTCATCTAGCTCTACTTTTCGATGCAAAGGCATCGGAATAATTTTAATCGGCTCGGCGACAACGCCTCCGTCTTCAGGTTGGTTTTTATCTATGCCGAGTTTTTCTTCAGTCGATTTACTATCGCAATTACTGGGAGATTGGTCATATTCATAGGGGTTGGAAATTTTATCTATGTTTCCTGGCCAATCGATGCGAGTGGAATCAATTTCTGTCCAGCCTGCCGGGGCACTTTTGAGAATGATTGTGGTGCCTCGAATATCGTTTAAATCATCGATTTTACGTCCATGGGAGAGCTGATGGGCGACTTCAGCGATGGCGCGCTCTGCATTGCCATACAATAAAATATCTGCCCCGGCATCGATAAGTACTGAACGACGAACTTCATTGCTCCAGTAATCGTATTGTGCGATACGACGGAGGCTGGCTTCTATACCACCAATAACAACGGGTATATCGCCATAAGCTTGCTTACATCGCTGCGTGTACACAGTAACGGCTCGATCAGGTCGTTTACCCGCCTCACCATGGGGGGTATAGGCATCGTCATTGCGTACTTTGAGGTCAGCCGTGTATTTGTTGATCATGGAGTCCATATTGCCAGCGGTAACCCCGAAAAATAGATTGGGTTGACCAAGTTGTTTGAAATCGATATCAGCTGTCCAATCTGGCTGAGCAATAATGCCAACGCGAAAGCCTTGCGATTCCAAAAAGCGTCCCATCACCGCCATACCAAAACTGGGATGATCGACATAGGCATCACCAGTGACGATGATAATATCGCAGCTGTCCCAGCCCAATTCATCCATTTCTTTGCGAGTCATGGGTAAATAAGGGGCGGGGCCAAAACACTCAGCCCAATATTTGGGGTAACGGAAAAGGTCGGGAGCCTGTTTTAGGCCATATTGTGGCATGGTAACTATCTTCTGGAGGGGTTAATAATAAAGCCATCGCCATTTTCGCATAATTGAATGATGGGTGCGATAAATCATTGGCTTGCAAATCGCAATAGCTGAAGTAAGGTAGATGTGTTTAAATATAGTGGCCATTAGATTAAAGGGGAGCAAATCCCTTTTTTAGGAAATTAACGAGGATGTTGATGATGCTTTTGAAAAAAATGCTTGTATTAAAAGGGTTATTTATTTTAGCGGTTATGGGTGTGTCGTCAGTTAGTGGTGCGCAGCAAGATCATCCACTAATTAGTCATTACCCGGATTTTAAAATTAAACATTATCATGCGGCAGAATATGATGAGGCAGCAATTATTGTTGGTGCTTTTGATTTGCAAACCCGATCTGCGCCAACAATGTTGTTAGAGGGTAAGGTTACTAATATTGTTTATGAGCCTGCGAATTATCCATCGTCTGTAACTGATCTTCAGCTTTATAAAAATTATGAAGCCGCATTAAAAAAATTAAATGCAGAACTGTTGTTTCATTGTCGAGGTGAATCGTGCTTGATCAATAAGCCAAAAAATAGTTTTGAGGATAATTCGCAAATTGGCTTTTGGATTCGTGAACAAGCTGCGTTGTTAAAAGGTGTTGGCGGCGATGTGGTCATCTATGGCAATAATTCGGCAATTTTAACGGCAAAAGTTGCACAGGGTGATCAGGTGATTCATATCATGATTACCTTGTATGCAACCTATGATACTAATCGTCGTATTGTTAGCCTGAGTATTGTCGAATCAGATAAATTAGATACGGATAAGATAGCTATTAGTAGCCCCGATGAGTTGCGTTCAGCCATTGATCAGGCTGGCAGGGTAGTATTGGATGGTATTTATTTTGATCACGATAAGGCGTCAGTGAAAGCAGAGTCTAATACAACGTTAAAAGCCATGGCTGATTATCTACAGTCAGTGCCTAAAGCGACTTTCTTTGTGGTTGGGCATACGGATAATACCGGTGATTATCATTACAATATGACTTTGTCCCAGGATAGAGCCAAGGCCGTTATCATTACGTTAACAAAACAATATCAGGTTCCGTTAAAACAATTACAGGCGGTTGGTATTGGGCCCGTAGCACCGGCAGTAAATAATAACAGTGATACCAGTCGCGCTAACAATCGCCGAGTCGAATTGGTTAAATCGAATTAAGGGGCATTCGTCACCTACCCTGTTGATCTTTTCATAATTGAAATATGATCATTAGGGTAGGTCCAGGTTCCCCTTAAGTTTCTAGCGCAAGTAGTCTTAATTGGTAAATAAATTCTCCTCGGATACTAGCTCAATAGCAGACAATTGCTCAATAACTGATTCATCAAACGCCTGATTTTTGATAATAGTTTTTCGGTGACGTTCAAATATCTTATTGTATTTTTTAATACGCTTACCATAAATTTTCCAGGCTTCGCGTTTAGCATCATCTGGCCATGATTCTAGTTCAATTTGAGCAGTCTCTAGTTTATTTACGTGAGGGCCACCCCAGATCATCGTTAACCCGAAGCCTGAGAGAGCTTTTGAGCGGGGATCATTTTTGAGTGCTTCGGTTTGTTCTTTAGTCCAACTGGCAAACGTGCCTAAATGCTCAACGGCCCCTTTTAGTGCATCGTAATAATCCTTCATGGCTTCTTCATCAATTTCATCTAATGAAATTGTCCCGCTATAAGTTTCCACTCTGGTTTCGTTATGTTTTTTTGCAACAATGGTCGAATTTGCTTGAGTGTTACTGGAGGTACTGCTTTGCGTAGTGGCTTTTTTAGCGGGTTTTGGTTCCTGTTGAGTATTTACCGCACCATCCACCTTCAGTGCGCCACCCGTTCCAAGCCCTCCTTTTACAGTTTGTGGTTTGTAGTTTCTTAATGCTTTAACCATCTGATTGTATGAATCGGCAAATGCAGCAAGAATGACTTTACCTTCTGCCGTATCAGTGTAACCACTGATGCTACCAAAGCCTCCTCCTCCATAAGAGAAACCAGCAATACTAAAGTCGTAATTTTTCGCGCTGCCTACTGATGACGAGACTTGCACTCCAGAACGGTTATCAATCATAAGGATCGTTGTTGATGCCTCATTACTTTTTGTGCCAACAGAAGCACCCCCATACCCGGGAAGTGAGCCCGGTAGAAAGCGTCTGGCTGCACCTGCAATTCGTCCTAAATTACTTTGTTTAAATTGAACGGATGGGCTTAGTGTATAGTCAGCGGCAACCATTTGGCCTTTGCCGAAGTTGCTATTAGACCTGAGGTCGCCACTGTTTTGTAGTGCTCTCTCTCTTTGCATGGCTTTCATTGATGCGCCTCTCTCTACCACAACAAAACAATTGGATTGTTGAATCATTGTGCGAATAACGGGCACTGTGGAGCCTAAATGTCTGTAGTGCCTATTATAGTAGCTCCACCATTCTAGTGACGTGTCTTCAAATACCGTGATGGTGCCCAGTGATTGTTCACAGCTTTCTAAATCCTTGTTTTTATTTGTACTTGAGCTGCCAGCAGCTCCACCGGTAACAACATTACCACTACCGCCGCCTAGTACTGGGCTGGTACCCCCACAACCAGCAATTAGTGTTGAGCCTATTGCTGATATGCATATTAATTTAAAGATATTTGAGAGCAACATGAAAAATCCTCACTTATTAGTTTTATGTTCGGTCTAGTTAATGACTGTGTAGGCAATAATGCGATGGAGCTGAAATGAAAATAGCAGCGAAATAATAGATGATTACTATTTATTCGTCCACTCTTTGCAAAATGCATTTCACTAGTGCAATAGCAGTGTAATGGGGTTTAGCTTAACGGTAACTGAATAAAGTCAAGAATCCAAAAAATTATGAAAATTTTATTTTGCTTCAGCTTATGTTCATTTTCGGGCCAATATTATGCAGCACGTTGAAGGAGAGGGGTTTCAAAAGCTTTATGCATTTAATTGGTGGCTAGTTGGATTGTTGTCATCTGCGGAATCATAAATATGAAAGAAAAAGTGCACAACAAAAGGGGGCTGACCTTGAGAGAAAAGCAAATTTTATCATTATCAGCACGTGGTTTAACGCGACTGGATATTGGCCAAAATATTCATTTATCACCGCATACGGTTGATTTTCATATACGAAGTTCTATGCGTAAGCTGAAGGCAAACAATATTACTTCGGCAGTGGCTATGGCTTTCAGGCAAGGTTTAATTGATGTTTAAAGTGAAAAATTAACCTCATAATAAGAAAAACTACGTGATCGCGTGGGATTAAATTCATATGAAAACTGACAAAATGCCGACCTTAGTTATGCCTTTATAGTTGGCGCAATTTAATAGGTGCTGCTTAACCTTAGTTTCATGAAAGTATAAGGCTTATGGGAAAAGATAATACTAAGAAAATACACCTTACATTAAAGGAAAAGGAAATCCTGATTTGGTCAGCAAGGGGCTTAACCAAAACTGATATAGGGTGCCATTTGAACATATCAACACATACTGTTGACTACCATGTTCGTAATGCAATTAAAAAACTAGGTGCCAAAAATATTACCTCTGCGGTCGTAGTTGCGTTAAAGACTGATTTGATTGATATATGAAAGCTTTATGTTAGGAATATATTTTTATAAAGCAACTCAGCAAGCGTGAATGAAAAAAATTTTAGCTTATGTTCATGCTTTGCCTATTAACGTGTTGGTATTTGAATTTGTCATTTTTATATTTTGCGGGGAAAAAATGAAAAAGGTATTGTCTTTTAATGTGCTGCCATTTCTATTATTGTTGATGCTCTCTGCCTGTGGTGGAGGAAGCGGGGGTAGTGATCCTGATACTTATACGGTGATGGGGGATGCTGGTGTTGGTGGTGATATTAGTCCTCGTAGCGTTACTGTAGAAGAGGGTGAGGTCACAAGTTTTACCATCACTCCTGATTCAGGTAATGAAATAGGTAATGTCTCTGGTTGTGGTGGGAGCCTTTCGGGAAATACCTATACCACTAGTAAAATAAATGCTAATTGTACAGTCACCGCTAATTTCGTCGATATATTATTTGATATAACTACAGTTGTTGGGATGGGGGGAAGTATTACTCCCACGTCAACTACCGTTAATGTGGGAGGTGAAGCTAGTTTTGCCATTACTCCTGATGAGGGCTATGACATTCAGAGCGTTTCTGGATGTAACGGCAGCTTATCAGGATTAACGTTCACGGTTAATAATGTAAATAGTGACTGTGTTGTATCGTTAAACTTTATAGATAACCCTGGTTCTGTGGAAAGCTTCGAGGTCAGTGCGACAACAGGCCCTGGAGGTACTGTTTCTCCTAATTTTATCTCAGTGGTAGAGGGTGAAACAGCAATGCTTACTATCACTCCTGATAGTGGCTTTTATATTGATGAAGTTGATGGTTGTAATGGCCTATTACAAGAAAATAGCTATTTGACAGGTCCTGTAACAGAAAATTGTAATGTGACAGTTAGCTTTTCCTCATTAAGTGAGCCTTCTGTTGATGCGGGTGTAGACCAAGTTACCCAGGAGTTAACTGAGGTGGTCCTCTCAGGTTCAGCAATGGATGTTGACGGAGATATACAGGGCTATCTTTGGTCCCAGGTGTCAGGCCCCGCGGTAACGCTAGTGCCAAATAATACCCCTGAAGTTAGTTTTACAGCGCCTAATGTTACCGAAAGCAGTGTCCTGGTTTTTATGTTAACTGCAACTGATAACGATGGCCTTAGTGTTTCAGACACAGTAGAAATTACCGTAGAAAATTCTGCGGGGATAAATAATACCAATGTCGTAGCCGCCACAGGGATGCCTGCAGCGGATTTTCCTGAAGGGTTTATTTACTGGTCTTTATTCAAACCCAGTATAGGCGCATCTGGGCATATCGCCTTTAGAGGTGCCGCAGATGTATCAGCAGGGCAGACTTCGCAAAATACAGCGGCAATATGGTATGGTTTCCCCGACAACTTACGAACGATTATTCGTGAAAATGATACCTTGCCAAGATTACCTAGCAATGTGCTGTATGCAGGAAGTCGGCATGATTCTACGGGCACTCAGTCGATTAAGCTATCTATGAATGGCTACGCTTCTGATATCGTGAGGTTAAAGGGAGCAGTAAACGAAAATAATGACCAAGCCTTAATTGTTTATGCTAATAACGTGCTTCACACTGTTATCCGAACAGGGGATCAAGCTCCTGGATTTCCAGAGGGACATGTTATTACGTCAGACATCTTTAATCATGCATTGTCTGATGCCGGTGTTGTTTTTACTGCCATGGCGCAGAATCCCAGTGATTTTACCTCCACGTTAGGAATTTGGTACTGGGACTTTAATAACACTACTCTTATTGCCGCATCTAGATTATTGGGAAACCCTTCTGTTCCTCAGCAGTTTCCGGGTTTATTCTCTGATGATTGTGAGTTCTTTTTTGCAAATAGTTTGATTTTTCCTCAGATAAATAATCGCGGTGATATTGCATTTGTGTCGAACTTATATAGCGCAGGTGATGATAGTTGTCCCGATAGCCCGACATTATTGCAATGGAACGCGAATACTTATACAGCCTTGTTATCAGAGGGAGATGCAGTAGATAATTTGACGGGTTTTCAGATTAATTTAGGTTACGCAAATATTTTTCCAGCTTTTAATCTTTTTGATAGTGGTGACATTAGCCTTTCTACAACAATATTTAACCCAAGCATAAGTGATTTACGAGGCATTAACTGGGTCATAAAAGCGAATGGTAACCAAGAATATTTGAGTATTGGCGATGAATTTTTGCCTGGCAGCACATCTGCTCGAATGAACAAAAATTTAGGCACATTTGGTTTTGGTTTTGCGCCTAAAGCAGATATGAATGGTAATTATCTTGTTGGCACAATAGAAGGTGTCAATGTTGAAAGCGTATGGTTGCTAAAGGGACCATCGCGCCCTATGCCATATAGTGATATTTCCGAAATCGCTTCCTCGCAATTAGATAAGGTGGTCAAGCAAGGTGATATTCCCCCTGGTTATACGCCCACAGCATTCTTTTCTTCTATCACACTGCTATTTAACCAAGGTGCGCCATCAATCAATGCGCAGGGAAATATTGTCTTTTATGCAGCTCGTTCAGACGCCCTAGAGCCTAACGTTGAAATACCTGGGTTATGGCTAGCCACTCCAACTAATGACATTTCCCCCTTGCTGGAGTATGGGGACCAGGTGACCCTAAACGGCGTTGCGGCAGACGTTATTGGTTTTATTTTTGGCACTAACAACGGGAACGTAAAGGGTACTGATTTACGGCACAGTGACAGTGGACAAATTATTTTGCCGGCAGTACTAAGTAATGCGAATCAAGCGATTTTGTTAATTACACCTTAGGTTTATTGGTTAGTTAGCCCCAGTTATTGATTATTCTTACAGATAATGCCACCTTTGCTCATGATTATTGTAAATGAAATGATCATGAGCTCTTTTTTGCCAGTCTGGCGCCTTCAGATAAATAAAAAATCCCCTCAAAGCAAATCAATATTAACATCCTAAAGCCTGCACTTGAGTCTGATTATTCGGCAGTGTATGATCGCCGGCCCAACCACTATATTGGCCAAAAATGCAGCTATTTCGACATATACAAGCACTAAGGCAGGCCTTATCTGTTGAGCGTGAGCAAGGTAAGCGTATCGGTTTTGTACCCACGATGGGCAATCTGCATGAGGGTCATTTGGCTTTGGTGGAAGAAGCGCTCAATCGGTGCGACGTAGCGGTTGTTAGTATTTTTGTTAATCCCTTGCAGTTTGGTTTAAATGAAGATTGGGATCAGTACCCGCGAACCTTTGATGCTGATAGCCAGAAGTTAAGAGATATAGGTTGTGATTACCTGTTCTTCCCCGATGAGCGAGAAATGTATCCGAATGGTATGGCAGAGCAGGCAAAAGTCATTGTTCCCAGCATGACAGACTTACTCTGTGGCGCAAGTCGTCCTGGTCATTTTGAAGGTGTTACCACCGTTGTGACCAAGCTATTTAATATTGTTCAGCCTGATGAAGCGGTTTTTGGGTTAAAGGATTTTCAACAAATCGCCGTTATTCGCCGGATGGTGGCAGACTTGTGCATGCCTGTGACTATTGTCCCAGGCGCCATAGTTAGGGAAAATGATGGTTTGGCAATGAGCTCCCGCAATAGTTTTATTAAGCCCTTGGAGCGCCCCAAAGCCAATTGTTTGTATAACACGCTAAAGTGGGTGGTCGTACAAATAGAGCAGGGCCGGCGTGATTACAGCCTGCTAGAGGACCAAGCCAAGGCGAAAATAGTCGAAGCGGGATTTCGCCCAGATTACTTGAAGGTGTGTAGCAGTGATACACTGGTAGCCGCAGGGATTGATGATCAGCAATTAACGGTTCTTGGTGCGATGTATACCGAGGCAGCTAGGCTGATAGATAACGTATCACTCAGTTTAGGTTAGAGACCACAGAATAGAGATATCAACATGTTAGTAAATCTTTTAAAAGGCAAGTTACATATGGCCGCTGTCACTCAGGCAGAATTATGGTACGACGGCTCCTGTGCAATTGATGCAGATTTGGTTAAATTGGCCGGCTTACGTGAATTTGAGCAAATCGATATTCTAAATGTAAACAACGGAGAGCGTTTTACAACTTACGTTATTCTCGCTGAAGCGGGTTCTGGTACGATTTCGATGAATGGTGCCGCAGCGCGTAAGGTACAGGTAGGAGATCGTATTATTATTGTGTCCTATGCTCAGTTCGATGAAAAAGAAGCGGCTGAATATAAGCCTAAATTAGTTTACCTTGATGAAAATAATTGCGTGGAGCGAACATCGGATGCTATTCCTGTTCAAGTGGCTTGATCAAAGGTTCCTTTAGTTTTTTGATTTCAGTATCCCAAAAGTTGGGCTTTCTTGTTCTCCGCTTTAATACCCAATCATAGATTTCTAGGGTTTTCTTTGCCTTCCATTCCCAATCATAAAATTGTTGGGTAAATGCTCTGGCGCATTTACCCATGCGTTCAATTATTTCTGGCTTGTCAATCAAATATTCTAGGGCGGATTGGAAATCTTCCGCTAACTTTGTTGCTGAGTTGAGTTTAACGCGTATACCACTGTTATCGCGAACTCGTGTCGAGGGACCTCCATAATCGACAACAACACTGGGCATGGAAGCCATGGATGCCATGGTAATCACACCGCCCCCTTGCTCTCTAATAGACGGAAATCCAAAGATATCTGCGCGATACATCCATTGCTTAACTTCATTTGAATTGATTGATCCGGTAAAAGTGACACAGTCTTCGATATTGTTTTTTTTAACAAGCTCTTTTAGTCGTTCGAGTTCTGGTCCATCACCTATCATAACTAATCGATGATTTTTTAATAAATGACTTTTAGAAAAACATTGAATTAATATTTCTGGTTGTTTAAATGGGACCATTCTACCAACAAAAAGAACCGTTCTCTGCTGCTTTTTTTCAAAACAACGTTCGGGGTAGTCTTTAGTGTGAATACCTCCTTCGGAAAATTCAATAACATTTCTTCGGCAACATTGAGGGAGGTCATTGATGGTGTGTTGATAGCCCGCCAAAATTGCTGAGGCTTTTTTGTATGTTGAATGATAAAAAGGTAAGAAAGAATGTAGCTTTCTAAAGTAGTTTAACCACTCACTTTCTCGACGCATTTCTTCAATATATTGCTTTGGCCATTTTAATCCACCTAGTACCGGTCCTATAACAAATGGAATGTTTGTTGAGCAATGTTGAATTAAACTAGGGATAGTCGGTGACATGGGGCTGACTCGGTGGATAATATCAAATTTTTCAGCCCTAATATCTTCAGCGAAATATTTCCAGGCACAGCACTCGAAGTATAAGTTGCTTGGGTAGCGGAATGCAGTTTTAGACGTCATGGATTTATTGATATCACGAGTTAAGTATTCCGCAATGCGAAAGATTGGTCTTTCAAATTTTTCTGTATCAAGATAAATAATATCGCTACGTTGGGGGGCGCAAGCATTGAGGTAGCTTTTATTGCGAATTTGAGTCACTAAAGTAATATCTGCATATTGATGCAATGTTAAATAATAATTCGCAATAAGTGCCGGAAGTGAATGCCATTGTGGATTACAATCCGCGGCAAGCATTAATATGCGCAGCTTCTTTTGAATAGTTGTTGCTGTCATACCGCAATGTTAGATTTTGCATTCTCAAAAACAAATGTTAGTGAGCGGGTTATATCATCGTCACTAAGAGTCTGCATTTCACGATGACAGGGAATATTAATTATTCTTTTATAAATATCCCAGGCCTGTTTAGTATCCGCTAAAGGATAGTAATATCGAGCGGCAGGAATGTCGAGCTGCGGTAAACTCTTGATAGGATTTGGCAGTAAAAAAGGGACGTTTGCAGGAACACCTGGGTGTTGTTTTAGGTCTGAAAGTACAGTCAGTCCACATCTTAATCCTAGGTCGAGGATTCTTTGATATTGTTTATTGTAGTCGTGTTTCAGATCATCAAATTGGTCAAGCCACATTAATACGTAAGCACAAGCGATATCGGATATCTTTCCATTAATAGCAAGACGGTTGATTGCTTGGTCATGATTATCATGACCGAATGATATTAAACTACGAAATAGTTGCTCGTGCTCTTTGTGGACAATTGCGCAGCCGCATTCACCAAACCCCCAAGGTTTTGTATGATGCAAACTGATACATTCATTGGCAACATGCCCACCTGACTGAAAACCCATTGCAGAGTCGACAATTAATATTTTATTGTGTTGCTTTGCAAAGTGTTGATATTCCTTCAAGTGACTTCGTTGGCCAAAAATATTTGTGGCGATGATGCCATCAAAAGTATCAATTTCCAGTTGGTTTAAAGACAGCATTGCCTGTTGGTCGCAATCTGCAATTTCTGCAGTGGCAAGATTTCCGTTGGCAGAAGAGTAGAAACCAAAGGCAGAAGTGAGCCAGCGCAGATCTTTCCCATGAAGTGTCTTTTGCATGGCGACTAGTGTGTGTAGAGCAACGGTGGCATTACAACAAGCAATGACGCGTAAATCTTCGTTTAAGCTTAAAAGTTGAGTTAATCGAGATTCCAGTTGGAGGGAGAGAGGCCCAAAATTGCTCCAGTGATTAGCCTTGCTGCTAATTGATAAGTAATGGTCAATACGTTGAGAGTTTACGGTTTTATTTTCAACGTAATTAATACGTGATTTCGTTGTTTTTAACATTCCTTATTCCCCTTTTTTACGTTAAGTTGCAAGCCCAAGCGTTCGCGCACCAGCTCTGCTGTAGGCACGGATAACTCCCTATTGTATGAACATACGACTTCCCACTCACGATCAAATAAAGGTTATTTGAATAATGATGGGTGTCTGTATATAAGGTTCATAGTTTGCGTATCTCGCGTCAAACATTGGTTCTAGTCGGAAAACGATTTTTGATTAAAAAGTACCCGAATATAGCAGATTTATTCTTGAAAGGGTAATTTTTGCTGCAGCTAAATGAATGGACTAATTGATAAGTAATGGCGCAAGTTTGGGCGGTAAGATATCTTTTTTGTCGCTTTTTATTGCGCAAATGTTTTTTTCAATTATCTCGAGCGTTTTAGCTATTGTGCTCTGGCTCTCCGATGAGTAGTCTATCCACCTTCCTACTAACATCAACCTGCGAGATAGCCATGTCTGTTTATTCCGTTCCCGAGAAAATTGCTGTACATGCCCATATCGATAAAGAGAAATACGATTTACTGTATCAGCAATCTATAAATGATTCCGATACCTTCTGGTCAGAGCAGGCCAAGCAGTTTTTAACTTGGCAAAGACCTTGGAACACCGTGAGTGAGTTTGATTTTAAGCAGGGAATAGCGAAGTGGTTTGATGGTGCCCTGTTAAATGTCTCTGAAAACTGTATTGACCGCCACCTAGAAAAGCGAGCGGACCAAACCGCGATTATCTGGGAAGGTGATGACCCCGCTGATTCCAAGCACATTAGCTACCAGGCACTACACGATGCGGTTTGTCGCCTGGCGAATGTGTTGAAGGCGCGCGGGGTTAAAAAAGGGGATCGAGTGTGTATTTATATGCCAATGATTCCTGAAGCGGCTTACGCCATGCTGGCTTGTGCACGAATTGGTGCGATTCATTCCATTGTGTTTGGTGGTTTTTCCCCCGATGCTTTGCGCGATCGTATTCTCGATTCTGATTGTCAGTTGGTGATTACTGCAGATGAGGGCTTGCGTGGCGGTAAAAAAGTCCCCCTTAAAAGCAATGCGGACAAGGCTATTGCGCAGTGCGATAAAGTTCATACCTGTATCGTTGTAAAACGTACGGGTGCCGACATTGCTTGGAATAGTGAAGTAGATCTTTGGTATGAAGATGCTGTCAGCGCTGCCTCCAATCAGTGTGCTCCAGAGCCAATGGAGTCTGAAGATCCCTTATTTATTCTTTACACATCGGGTTCTACAGGTAAGCCAAAGGGGGTGCTGCACACCACAGCGGGATACCTCTTACAGGCAGCCATGACCCATAAATATGTATTTGATTATCAGGAAGGAGAAGTGTACTGGTGTACCGCTGATGTGGGCTGGGTCACTGGACATTCCTATATTGTCTATGGTCCCTTAGCCAACGGCGCAATTACTTTAATGTTTGAAGGTGTTCCTACTTACCCCAATGCTTCACGTTGCTGGGATATTGTGGATAAGCACAATGTTGCCACCTTCTACACGGCCCCAACGGCATTAAGAGCGCTAATGGGTGCGGGTAATGACTGGGTAACAAAGACGTCTCGCCAATCCTTGCGCATTTTAGGAACGGTGGGTGAGCCTATTAATCCCGAAGCGTGGGAGTGGTATCACAATATTGTGGGTGAAGGGCGTTGTCCCATTGTGGATACCTGGTGGCAGACGGAAACGGGAGCGCATATGCTCACTCCATTACCCGGTGCGACTAATTTAAAACCAGGTTCTGCAACCTTGCCCTTCTTTGGCGTACAGCCTGCCTTGTTAGACGCTGATGGAAAAGAAATAGAAGGCCCTGGTGCGGGTAGTTTAGTGATTAAGGCCTCGTGGCCTAGCCAGATCCGAACAGTGTATGGTGATCATCAACGTTTAATTGATACTTATTTCAGCACCTACCCTAGTTATTATTTTACGGGTGATGGTGCTCGCCGAGATGAAGATGGTTATTACTGGATTACAGGTCGTATGGATGACGTGCTCAATGTCAGTGGTCATCGTTTAGGTACGGCTGAAATTGAAAGTGCTTTGGTTTTACATCCTAAAGTCGCCGAATCTGCTGTGGTGGGTTATAACCACGATATTAAGGGGCAAGGTATTTATGCCTATGTCACGTTAATGCAGGGAGAAGAGCCGAGCGATGAGCTGAAAAAAGAACTGATTGCTCTATGCGTCAAGGAAATTGGTGCAATCGCTAAACCGGATTTGATTCAGTGGGCGCCCGGCTTACCTAAAACGCGTTCTGGTAAAATTATGCGCCGTATCTTACGCAAGATAGCCACCGATGATTTGGACAATTTAGGGGATACCTCAACCCTGGCAGACCCATCCGTTGTCGATGAGTTGATTAGCAATAGGTTGGTTAAATCTAAACCCAAAATGCCCGAGATAGTATCGGAGTAAGTTTTGACTCTATTGGTTGTCAACAAACGCTAGTTATTCACCCGGATAAAACTGCTGGGTGAGTAATTTGGTTAATACGGCTTAATATGTTGTGAGATGTATCGATGTCGGAAGATGAAGAGTTCTTTAACGCAATGGGTGATGTTCGGCCCATTAAGAAAGAATCCAGAGTCAACCTTCGAAAACAGGCGACTCATCAATCGGTATTTGCCGCGAGACGCTCTGCCGCTGAAGCGGACCTCGAAAACCCAAGTGACCCTCTTGCGGAGAGTGTTGTTGAACAACTCGAGCCGAATGCCATCTTGGCCTTCCGTCGCGATGGCGTTCAGCACGGTGTTTACAAACAGCTACGTATGGGTCGCTACTCAATTGATGCCCGATTAGATCTGCATCGCATGGTGATTGAACAGGCGCGTCGATCGGTTTATCAATTTATTCGAGATTGTATGAATCATGATATTCGCTGTGCCTTGATTACTCACGGAAAGGGAGAGGGCAGAAAAACTCCTGCTGTACTTAAAAGCCATCTTGCGCACTGGCTTCCTCAAATTACAGAAGTCTTGGCTTTTCATTCTGCGCAGCCTCAGCACGGTGGTACCGGTGCTACTTATCTTCTGCTGAAAAAAAGCGACAAGAAGCGACAAGAAAATCTAGAGCGGCATCAACGTCGTTAATTTACATCCATTGATGAAAGGTGTTGAACGAGTGCGTTATCTGTCAGTATCCAGCCAAGAGTAATGATTCCAATGCCTGCCGCCATCACTAAACCATCATTAAGGCTGCAGTTATAGCCATGGCGTGTGGCTAGAAACATGATGACAGGGTGGGTCAGTAAGCCTACTAATGAGTATGCGACTATAACGCCGATACTGCCATAGTAGTGGCCACCGGCAATAACCAGAATGATCAGTAAAGCGGCACTGATGGCGCTTACCCGCATCTGGCTAAATGAATCGCCTTTGGCGAGTAAAAATGGCATCAGTGTGCCAGACATACAGCGCCCGATTTGTCCAAGGGCTAAAACTTGTAACATCCAACCGGCGGCGATATAGCGATCATCGTACAACAGGGTGATAAGGCTATCGCCAAACAACGCAAATCCAATGCATAGCGTGCCAAGACCGATATTAAACAACAAACGCATATTGCGTACGGTCTGAAAGTTGGTTTCTCTATCAAATGATTCCCTAAAAAGTGGATGTAAAACCCGTTGTGATAAGGTGCCTGCAAATAAACTAATAATACCCGCCAAGCCTGCAGCGAGAGAGTATTTTCCTAGTTCGCTCATGGTAATGAAACCACCCATGATAAGAGGAGAGGCTTGAGCAGTGGTAAAAGAAAGCACTGAAGATATCAGTATCCATTTGCCAAAATGAAGCAGGCTGATTACGGTTTCCTTATCCCAGGCAAACTTACTAAAGTGCCCCTTGAATAGCTTGTAACTGAACAAAACATCTAGCATCACCCCCACAACTTGCCCAGCAACTAATGCCCAAATAGTTGGCCATATGCTTGCCCAGGTAATCACAACAATCACAGTGATGATTTGGTTGAATAAATAGCAAATAATTTGTTTTTTTAAGTCCATTCGTTTGTCATAGACTAGTAAAGCTATAGAGCGAAAGCCCTTTAAAATTACAGTGAGAGCAACAATACAAATAACGGGAAATAACAGGGGTTCATCATAAAATTGTGATGCCGGGTAAGCGATAATAATGGCGGCGAGGGCAATCAGCAGGGATTTGACCACCTCAACAGTCCATGCCGTCCTCATAAATGTGGGGTCATCTGTGCGATCACTATTGATAACACCTTCGCGTAAGCCAACATCCGACAGCAAGGTTAAACCGATAATAACTGCGTGCACGATGGCCATGATGCCAAAAGCTTCTGGGAATAATAAGCGAGTTAATATGAGGTTACTTGCAAAGCGAATGAGTTGTTCACTGCCTGTGCCTAATAAAGCCCAGAAAATGGCATTAAAGGCTTTGGATGAGATAAATGAGATAAGGCGCTCATAATACTGTTGGTAACGTGTGCGCAACTGCTGGGTATTGAATTTCATAGGTTAATAATACGCATGGTTTTGGGCGCTATGATAGCTTATTAGGGCTAGGACAATATAGAGGATGGTCTAGAGAGTCACGATAATCTTATGTTCGCGCTTATCTCTAGGGCTATGCTAACCTTAACAATAAAACAATAGAAACTCCGGACAGCAATATGACTGACTATACGGCGCCTCTCGATGATATCCGTTTCTTAATTAATGATGTGTTTAATATGCCTGCATTGTGGGAGCAGAGCTTGGGTTTAGGGGATGTTATTGATAGTGATACGGCAGATGCAATTCTTGAAGAGGCTGCAAAGTTGATGGTTGAAGTAATTCATCCCATCAATCAAATAGGTGATGAGCAGGGTTGTCAATGGAATGGCGGTGAAGTGACAGCGCCAGAAGGTTTTAAGGCCGCTTATCAGGCTTTTATAGAGGGTGGTTGGAATGGCTTGGTTGGCGATGCAGAATACGGTGGTATGGGAATGCCAAAAACACTGTCATGTCATGTTGAAGAAATGATGCAAGGAGCCAGTCTTGCCTTTGGGTTGGCGCCCATGCTGACAGCGGGAGCTTGCTTAGCAATCCACTCCCACGCTAGCGATGATTTAAAAAATACGTATTTACCAAAAATGTATGAGGGCGTTTGGACTGGCGCAATGGACTTAACCGAGCCCCATGCTGGAACCGATTTAGGTATGATCAGAACCAAGGCCGTACCTAATAGCGATGCCAGTTATGATATAAGCGGGACGAAAATCTTTATCACCTGGGGAGAGCATGACTTAGCTGAGAACATTATTCACTTAGTGTTAGCAAAGCTGCCGGATGCGCCAGAAGGCTCTCGTGGTATTTCTATGTTTCTTGTACCGAAATTTTTAGTGAATGAAGATGGGAGCCTGGGGGAACGCAATCAGCTAAGTTGTGGTTCAATCGAACATAAAATGGGGATTCATGGTTCATCTACCTGTGTGATGAATTACGATAATGCCAAAGGCTGGTTAGTCGGTGAGCCCCACAAAGGTTTGGCCGCTATGTTTACGATGATGAATGATGAACGCCTAGCGGTAGGGATTCAGGGGCTAGGCGTTTCTGAGTTGGCTTATCAGCAAGCCAGTGCCTATGCCAAAGAACGTTTGCAGGGGCGTAATCCAGCGGGTGTTGAACAAGCGGATCAACCTGCTGATAATTTATTAGCTCATGCTGATGTGCGTCGGATGCTATTGACTATCCGCGCACGCAATGAAGCTGCTCGCGCTTTTTTAAGTTATGTCGCCTGTTGGTTAGATAGAGAACGTTTTTGTGACGAAAAACAGGCTACCGATCGAGTTTCTTTGTTAACGCCCATCGCTAAAGCTTTTATTACAGATATGTCCTTTGAAAATACGGTGCTGGCGCAGCAAGTATTAGGGGGGCATGGTTATATTCGTGAATGGGGTTTGGAACAATTGGTTCGAGATACAAGGATTACCCAAATTTATGAAGGAACCAATGGCATCCAAGCAATGGATTTACTTGGACGTAAAACCGTTGCTAGCCAGGGAGGATTATTGGCGGATTTTTTTAAAGAGATTGATGCTTTTTGTCAGGGTATTAGTAGTAACGAAGCAGGGCCTTATATTTCTGCGTTGCAGAGTTTATTGCCTCGTGTGACTGAGCTCACTCAACACATTATTAGTGAATCTAAACAGGACCCTCATGCTATCGGCGCTTGTGCCAACCACTATTTACATTTGCTAGGGTATATTTGCTATTTGTACATGTGGGCTAAAATGGTTGTGGCAACCGAGAGTAAAGAAGGCGATTTTTATCGCATAAAATGCGCTACCGGAAAAGTATTTTTAGATTACTTGTTGCCACAGGTGGAGAGTTTGATTTTAAATATTCGCGCAGGTAGCCAGTCGTTGATGGTGTATGCGTCGGATGATTTTTAACAGTAATTAATTTATCTGTTGACTTAATTCAATATCTCAAAGCTTTCACAATGTAATCTCATGTATACTATTAACCCGGCAGGTATTTGTGCCGGGTTAATAACAAGTCACTTTAAAAGAATTCACTAAAGTAACAATGGATGTGTTTTTTGTTCTGGAGTCATTCCCGCGATTGGCAATTGCTCTTGCATTTTAACTGTTCCAATAGTGTAAACACGACAACAATTTATTATGAACGAAAAAAATCAACTAAGACCTGAAGATCAAGCCAGGGTGGATCAATATCTCAAGCAGCCCATACACCGTGTCGAGCGTAAGCCCTTTAGACCCTGGTTATTAATGGGAGTCATCGTATTGGTAATGATAGGATTGAGCCTTTTTAGTTATTTGTTGGCTTATTTACAAGGTGTCGTTTAAGTTTATTTTTTCATTAGCTCTTCATATTTTCTTTCATCAATAGAGTCATGGCGTATACCTATCCGTGCAATTAATTTAAAAAAATGTAGGGTAAGCCGTACATCCACGCGAGCGATGTTAATGCAGATCATCATTATTTCTTTGAGTGGAAAAGCCAAACCATAAGCGAGTTTAGTCGTGGTGCCCCATAAGGCAAAAAAGAATTCTGGTCGTTTGTATCCTGTTATAGCCGCATCCCACTCCACAAGGTCTCCATTCATTACAGTCAGTCGTGAAGCCGGTTGCAATAACCATCACAACAATCAGTTGCTTAAAAAGGGTATAACCATAAAGAAAACACAGGCGACAACAATAGAATAGTGCCAGGCTTTATGCTTTCTGAAATATTTGGCGATAACTACCTAAAACGGCACTGACATAGCAGCGCAAATAAAATATAAAAACAATATTGGTCCCGCATATTCAGGAGAGAGTAAAACGTGGGTAACATAAAACAAAAAAAGTATGGCGGGGATGGCATTGACGATACTATCACTCAAAAATAGGCTTTTTTCACGCTTTCTTCTGTAACGCTATGTTGATATGATAGCTCGGGGCTATGAATATGCTCTAGTATTTTAGAGCAAGGTTTTATTGTGAAGGTGGTTTTATGCGTGGGACATTTAAGGAAAATACTTTTGATAGTGAAAAGCTCGGGCGCTTTATCGGTGAATTAAATGCATCGGGGCTCGAGTTTACTGTCGAATGGAAGAAAAGAAATAAGTTATCTGAAATGGGTGATGCCAATATGCTCGCTTTAAAAAAAAATAATAAAATGTTTTTTCATCAATTTGGTAAGGAAGGAGCGGTGGTTCTTCATCATCTGGATGAAAAAGACCAAAACACTCTGTTAAAAACAGTTAAGAAATATCAATTCTATACTCAGCCAGATTATGCTCTAGGAATTTTATTGAGCGGTGTTTTTTTAGCTTTATATGCTGCGTTTATTCTTCCTAGTTTATATGCAGCCTCAGAAACAGTGATGTTAGTTGTTTCAATATTATTGCTCATTTCATATTTTGGAATGGGGATGTTATATATTTTTTCTGGAGAAGAAAAAGAGCAGCATTCGTTGACGGTGCCCATGATACTCATAATACCGGGTTTTATACTGTGTGCTCCATCATCGTTGCTTAATCTTCCTCTCATGAAAGCAATACTATGTCGGTCTTTATATTCTAAAGTTAGTGCGATAAATGTCACGAGCTAACTGTTATGTAAAGCTATTTTAAGAAGTCGCGAATAGCTCGGGTGGCTTGAGGAAATTGAAGGATGTCGTTGTGATTGGCTTGGTTTATCGTTACGACCTTTAGTTTCTGAGTGTTAAACTCTTTTGCCAGTCGTAAACCGTGTTCTTTCGGTGTTGTTTGGTCTTTATCGGCAATAATAATTAAGGTGCTAGCATCTATATTTTTGACGCGACTAATAGAGTCATATTTATCTTTTAAAATTAAAGGTGCGGGAAATAAACGAAAGCGTTTTTGTGCAATGTGTTCGATGCTGTCGTAAGGTGTAATCAAAATAAGTTTGTTAATGTTGCGTTGAGCGGCAATATAGGTTGCAACTCCAGTACCTAAGCTACGTCCAATAATTATAATTTCTTGATGATTTTTTTCTATTTCTTCAAAAATAGCCAGGGCATCTCGATACAAGTTTTTTTCATCGGGTGCTCCTGGGTTTCCGCTGTAACCTCGGTAAGGAATGAGATAGATACTGTAGTGGTTAAACAACTCTGCAAAAAGCGTCATATTGTTTTCGATAGCTTCTGCGTTACCCCCATAGTAAATTAATGCTCGCTTTCTCCCTGGGTTAATCAGCCAACCTTTTAGGTTGATGTTATTTACATGAAAGGAAATATTGCTTGTCTGGACTGTTTCTGTATTTTGCCTTGTTGGAAAATACAGAAAGCTTCGTTGAAAAAAATACAGTGCGGCAGTTGCAGCGATGTAAAGCAGCAATAGTAACCCGGTTATTATGAGAGCTATTTTCATTTTATTCCCATATTTCTCGGATAGGTTCGCCAAAATCGTCGTAGATAATTTTTTTTCGAGGTTTTTGAGACTTTTCGGTGCTTGTTTTTTTCTTTTGCCTACGCTCGTCAATTGCTTTTATCGTATCATTGACTGGGGTCCGTGTGGCGTGTTCGCTGGGTGTGAAAGGGATGTTGAGGTTAAGGTTGGCATTGTCTTCACGTCCACTAATGCCTTGTTGTATGTGCTTTATTTCGCCCCCTGTCTTTAGATAGTCTTCAATGGCTTGTTCCATTTCCTTGCGGACTTCCTGCTTGCTTTTGACTTTTTGAATCATGGCTTACATCCGTGATTCGGTGATCGATAAGCGCAGATTTTTTTTGTTCAAGCTGCGAATGCTACAGAAGTTCAAGGTCAAATCGAGTAACTCACTCCAGTAATCTGTTTTGCGTAGTCCTTTAATTGATTTGTCGATAGCATTGGCTTGACGTAGCAATAATTGTAGTTCTTGCGGCTTAATGCGTTTCAGTGCGCGCTCCACAATGGTTTGGTGTTTATCCCATATCCCAGCTTGTTTGGCTGCCCAACTAAAGCTTTGTCCTGATTCGATGCCTTTTGCCGTCGTAAGTAAGGTTCGGATTTCTCTTGCGAGTCCCCACAAAATAATGGTTGCTTCAATGCCTTCTGTTTTTAGTCCCTGTAAGGTTTTAGCAGCACCGCGTGCGTCACCTAGTAAAACTTTATCGACCAGACCAAAAATATCATAACGGGCACTGTCGGCTACAGCGCCAGAAATGAGTTCTGGTGTTAGATAGCCATCGCTGCTTAATAGTTTAAGCTTTAGAATTTCTTGGTGTGCAGCCAGTAAATTACCTTCCGTACGTGCAGCTAAAATATCAATACAATGGCTATTAGCCGTGAGTCCAGCCTGTTTAATACGCTGATCCAGCCAGCGCGGTAGTTGCGTGCTGGCAATGGGCCAGATGGGCAGCCAATAGCCAACTTTCTCGATGGTTTTAACCCATTTGCTACGCTGGGTGCTGGCATCTAATTTTGACGTTACAATGAGTAAACAATTATCGTCATTAAGATGCTCAAGATATTCACAGATGGTTTTATTGCCTTTGTCGCCAGGCTTTCCTTTTTCAATTCGTAACTCAATGAGTTTTTTTTCACTGAATAACGAGAGACTGTTAGCGGCGGTAAGCAATTGTGACCAATCAAATTGATTGTCTACATAATAACGCTCTCTTTCGCTGAAACCTTCAGCCTGGGCTTGCTGACGAATAGCATCACAGCTTTCCTCAACCAATAATGTTTCGTCGCCACTCACTAAATAAGCATGGCCAAAGTCTTGCTTTAGATGTCGATCGAGTTGGTCTATTCGTAGTTTTCCCATGGTCGTTATCGCTTCTTTTTACAGTATCAGCGTTGTACTAATTGCAATTGTTGTAAAATTTGTCTCGCGATAGCTCGCCGCATATCATTGCGTATCAGCTCTTCTTCTTTTTCTTTACCAATAATATCGTTGGCGTCAAAGGTGTAGGAGCGAACACTACGTGCATCTGTTGGACCACGTAATAGTTGCTTGTCGCTATTTGATATTTGATAGTTAACGGTAAGCGTTAACTCATACTCTGCGGTAGATCCACTGCGATCAACAGAAGCGCTGCGTCGCTGCCATTTCTCTTCGCCGATGATAAGTTGTTGCTTGGCACTGGCGAAGGAGGTGATGCTATTATTTTTGCGTAGTTGTTTTTGTACCAAGAGGTAGGTGACACTGTTGTCTCCGCTTAAATAAATGCTTTGTTCTGCTACGGAACCAAAACCGCCATCGCTGCCTCTTAAACGCCAGCCAGTGCAGGCGCTGAGGGTGATTATTAGTAGTAGTGTTAGTATGGTTTTCATGGTTTGTTTACTTTTTTGGGTTTTGTTTGTTTCGCCTTTGGCGAGTTCATTTTTTTGTTCGCTCAAAAAAACGAACCAAAAAAAGAGCGCCCCACAAACAGCTTAACGCTGCGCTCTTTAATTTGACAGGCGCTGCGGAACTCGTCGCCAAAAAACGGCTCCTCAAACAGTCCTCGCTCAATCCTGTCAAATTAAAGTGCTCGCTACTGTTTGTAATGGGGTTGCGTAGTCCTAAAGTATCCAAGTTTTAAAGAGGATATTAGATTAAGTTGAAACTTTATCTGTACTCTTTCCTTTATCCTGGTTTTTAAACGCAGTGGTTGGTTTTCAATTCCCCTTTAGAAACCATAGCGAGCACTTTAGCTGAGCAGGAGGAAGCGAGGACTGTTTGAGTCATCATGTTTTTTATGATGGCGAGTTCCGCAGCGCCTGCTCAGCTAAAGAGCACAGCGTTAAATGGTTTATAGGGGCCCCCTTTCTTTTGGTTACTTTTCTTTGGGCACGCAAAGAAAAGTAACATGCCTAATCTGTGACAATATTAACTAATTTATTCGGTACAACAATCACCTTGCGTACGGTTTTTTCTTCCAGAAATTTCTGCACGTTTTCATCGGCTAATGCCATTTTTTCCAGTTCGTCTTTAGGTGCATTGTTAGGTGCATCCAATTTAGCTCGCAGTTTTCCATTAACTTGGATAATCAATACAATGCTGTCTTTAACCAGTGCTTCTTTGTCCAATGTTGGCCAGCGTTGGTCGATAACATTGCTTTCGTGCCCTAATGCTTTCCACAGTGAATGGCAAATATGAGGAACTACTGGCGCTAATAGTAATAGTGCCGCCTCAATAGCTTCGCGTTCGACCGCTAATGTTTCCGGTGTGCTGCGATCCGCGAGTTTGTTTACTTCGTTCATCAATTCCATTACCGCAGCGATAGCGGTATTAAATTGTTGACGGTCAGCATAATCTCCGGTGACTTTTTCGATGGTCTCGTGGGTTTTACGTCGCAAGTCTTTTTGCTGCTGATTGAGGGCAGCGATATTTAAGGTAGCGGGATTACCCGCTTGTAAGTGCCCATAAACCGTTTTCCAAAGGCGTCGCAAGAAGCGCGCGCCACCTTCTACACCACTGTCGCTCCACTCCAAGGTTTGTGTCGGTGGCGCAGCAAACATAGTAAATAAACGCACGGTATCAGCGCCGTAGGTATCGACTGCCGTTTGCGGATCGACACCATTGTTTTTTGATTTAGACATTTTGGTGATGCCGCCAATATCTAAGGCTTCCCCAGTACGGGTAAGCTTGGCACCTGTAGGCTTGCCCTTTTCGTCTTTGTCGACGCTGACGTCCGCGGGAT
>JBNKUQ010000032.1:0-33710 GCA_050298695.1 Cellvibrionaceae bacterium | reverse complement strand
CTAGAGCAAACTCGCCAACGCTACGAAGTAGGATTAATCTCTATTAACGATGTTTACGAAGCTCAAGCAGCTTACGATAGTACCGTTGCAAATCGCCTATCCGCTGAGGTTAATGTTGGCATTACCCTTGACGCACTAACCATTCTGACAGGAAAACAACACACTAGCATCGCAAAACTTAAAGACCAATTCACAGCAAGTTACCCCAACCCTAATGACAGGCAAGCTTGGATTGATGCCGCCAACAAAAATAACCTAAATCTACAAATTAACCAGCTCAATGCAGAAATAGCTAGCCTTGATGCCAAAGCAATCAAAGCCGACCGCTACCCAACACTAACGGGATCAATCAATTATGGCAACAGTGATACAGAGCGATCTGGATTGACTGAACGCTCTGATGATAGTGATACTGCGAGTGTAAAACTCGACTTAAATATTCCCATATACAGTGGCGGACAACTCACAGCACGCCAACGTCAAGCAGCTCAGAATCAAGTAGCATCTCGCGAGACGTATTTACTATCACAACGCAATACCATTCAAAATACTCGCTCTTTGTTTTCCTCAGTATCAACGGATATTGCTCAAATCAAGGCGCGCAAACAAGCCATTTTATCAAATGAAAGCGCATTGGAAGCGACACAAGCCGGTTATGATGCTGGAACGCGTGACATTGTTGATGTCGTCAATGCCCAACGTAATTTATTCCAAGCGCAACGAGATTATTTTACGTCTTTGTACAATTATATTATTGATACATTAAAGCTTAAACAAATTGCCGGCTCTCTAAATATCGAAGACTTAAAACAACTTGAGTCTTCATTAAAAAGCAGCGAAGAAGTGATTTACTAAAACATTATTAACAAATTACTTCAAGGAACCTCTGAAAAACTACCTGCGTTGGGATTACGGCGTTAAAATTTAGCTCAAATCGGTCATTTATCCCGCATAAACTCCCTCTTTTCGCTAAATTTTGCCTTGTACTCGCTGCCTCATCTACACTTTTCAGAGGTTCCTTAAAATAATACACTAAGGTAATTTGAGCGGTTGTTGTCTCTAGCGTCAGCGTCATTCCCTCGAAGGAGGGAATCCAGGAATTAGTCAGTATGCTTAAATCTGGATCCCCGCTTTGCCCTACATGCACGCATGGGTACTTCGAACAACGCATGAGCAGTTAGAGATCACGGGGATGAAAATCGTATTATTTTTAAGTTTCTCGGTAGCAAATGTATTGATCAATAATTGACAAATGCTTTTCAACTGCCCCACGGTTTTCTTCAATATATTTTTTGGCTGCTTGTTTTTTTTGCATCCTCAATTCTGGATTACTTAATAGGACATCGACATTCTCGGCTATTTCTACCGCATTTTTTGCGCGCAACAGCACCCCTTTTGACTCTAGCACTTTTGCAATCGTTGAAAAATTGTAATCACTATATCCGCAGATAATAGCCTTTCCCCATACGGCAGGCTCTAAAAAATTATGCCCTCCGCGACTCACAAAAGTCCCCCCCATAATGGCAATATCACTAACCCCATACAACATAAACAATTCACCAATGGAATCTATTATTAAAATATCTTCTTGAGATAAAACTCGCTTTTCACTTTTTTTAATAGTAGAAAATTTTCTTTCTTGACATAAATTAAAGACATTAACAAAACGTTCTGGATGGCGAGGTGCCAACATCAACAGCAGTGTTGGATACTTTTTCTTAAGTAGTGAAAAAGCAGATAAAATAATTTCATCTTCACTTTTATGGGTGCTAGCAGCAATTAGAACTGGACGTTCGTTACCGCAAAGAAAATATTCCTTAAAGGATTTTGCTGCATTTAATATATTTTCATCTATCGCAATATCCGATTTAATACTTCCTGCTTGAATAATATTTGACGTCGTTAAATGCTCAAAATTTTTAAGATCAGCTTCACTCTGAGCAACAATCATTGCTATTTTTTTAAAAATAGATGAGGAAAAACTTGCGAAGCATTGGTAACGCTTTAGAGAACGATTAGATAAGCGAGCATTCATTAAGACTACAGGAATATTTTTCTTATAACAAAGAGAGATAGTGGTAGGCCATATCTCAGTTTCCATAACCAGTAATAAACTTGGCTTAACACAATGCAAAAACCGTTTAACACTACCTGGAAGATCATATGGTACATACACGTGAAATATGCGATCACCGACTAATTTTTTAGCCTGCTCTGAGCCCGTTGGGGTTGTAGTTGTAACAACCATATAACACTCTGGATATCGTGCTAAACAAGCTGTAATTAAAGGTTTAGATGCCAACAATTCCCCCACTGAAACTGTGTGCAACCAAATAATTTTTTTATTGTTCTGATGAGCAGCTAATAATGTTTTACTAGGGGAAAAGAAGCCAAAACGTTCGTTAATACGCTGCCAATATTGCGGTGCCTTAAACCCTCGCCACAACAAACGCAATAAAATAATAGGGATTAACAAATAGAGAAGTAGATTATAGACAATCATTCGGATAAATTATGCTGTTGATCTAGCTCTGATTCTCCTGAGTTATCATCTTCTGCAAATCCTTGCTGATAAAGCTGAGTATAATGGCCGTTGGCTGCCAACAATTGTTGATGAGTTCCCTGTTCAATAACCTCACCCTGATCCATCACAACGATACGGTCTGCATTCTCGATGGTAGATAGCCGATGGGCAATGATTAACGTTGTGCGATTTTCACTAGCTGCTTGTAAAGCTTTTTGGATGTGCCGCTCTGACTCATTATCAAGAGCAGAGGTCGCTTCATCGAGAATAAGAATCGGGGCATTTTTCAGAAGTGCGCGAGCAATAGCAATTCTCTGGCGCTGCCCGCCCGATAAACGAGTCCCATTTTCACCGACAACCGTTTGCAAACCATCTGGCAATGCGTCAATAAATTCCCAAGCATTCGCTTTTTTGGCGGCTTCAATAATCTTCACTTCAGGCATGCCCTGCATATCACCATAGGCAATATTATTGGCTAGCGTATCGTTAAACAATGTAATGTTCTGGTTAACTAAAGCGATCTGACTCCGCAGAGATTTAAGACTCAATGTTTCAATGGGATAGCCATCTATCAGCAATCTACCTTCTTGGTGACATAAAAATCGTGGAATTAAATTCGCCAAGGTTGTTTTCCCACTACCAGAGCGCCCCACTAAAGCCACCGTTTCTCCTGCGGCAACAGTAAAACTCACTTTATTTAACGCTTGCGTACCCTCATCATAAGCAAAGCTCACTTCCTCTAGACTAATGGCACCATCAATCGTCGGCGATTCACCCACGTCAATATTATTTTCCAAGGGTTCAGCCAGTTGATTAAAAATGCTATCGGCGGCAGACACCCCTTTTTGAATGGAACCCAGAATATTGCCCAATTTACGCATTGATTGAGGAATTAATGCCGCCGCCGTGATATAAGCGAGGATATCGCCAGCAGTAGCGCCTTTCATTAAGGTCAAGGCCAGAAAAACTAAGACCGCGAGCGCCACAACAGCAAAGAGTTGTATTAACGGGCCTGCTGCTGCGGAAGTTACATTGCGCTTAATATTTTGCTGGGCATTGTGACGACTGACTTTATCGAAGCGAGCTTTTTCATATTCCTCGCCCCCAAAAATTCTCATTACTCGGAAATTATGAATCATCTCTGCGGATACATGAGTCAAATCACCCATACTAAGCTGAATTCGCTTACCAAGCTTGCGTAGGCGTTTACTCACTAAAAGCAAACACCAAAGGACCACTGGCGTAATCAAAATAAAAACGGACGTTGCCTGCCAATTGATCCATAACAAATACCCCATTAGTACGATAACCGTCGCACCTTCACGAATCAGCGTTTTCAAAGAATCTGTTACGGACTGAGTGACCTGTAACGAATCAAAAGTGATACGCGAGACCAATTCACTAGAATTCTGCCGTTCAATGGTAGACCCCGGCAAGAAAACAATATGATTAAATAAATCTAAGCGTAAAGTATGTACTACCCCAAAGGCGACTCTAGTAAAGCCATAATCGCCAATAAAAGAGCCGATGCCGCGTACGATAAAAATACCCACTAAAAATCCAGGAATTAACCAGCGAGCTTGAGGGTCAACACCAATAGCCCCCGTCATATAACGCATTAGTTCGGCAAAGGCAGCTTGAGATAAGGCAAAAATAATATTACCGATAATGCCCAACACAAACATTAGCCAGAATGGCTTAATGTACACGAGTAACTTCAGGTACAATTGCGTGGCACTCGGCTCTGGCTCTACAGTATTTACGTTATTCATCAATTAAATAGGGGATTAGTCGTCAAAACGTGGCGTAGTTTATCATGCACAATCTTTTTTTACCCTGTCCCTTTAAACCTAAATAATGGAAATTTATAAAACGTGATTATTTGGCGATTTATCGATGGCAAGCCCGGACATGAAAAACAGTCTCAAGCTCTCATTAACCACCTGAGCACCAGGTATAAGCTAGAGGTTATTGATTTTTCCATCAATCACTCAGCATTATTTTATTGCTGGAAATGGCTAACAGGCGGAAACTTAGGTCCGAAAGATCCACGCAAACCCTCATTGATCATAGGTGCCGGCCATAAAACTCACCTTCCGTTATTACTCGCGAGTCGAAAACAAAGAGCTAAGAGCCTCGTTATCATGTCTCCCTCTCTACCCAGCCACTACTTTGACCTTATAGTTGCGCCAGAACATGATTATATTCAAAAATATAAACCTGATAATGTGCTAACTACCCCTTTCGCCATCGTCGATGCCATTAATAGCCGTCCCGATACAACAAAAGGGCTTATATTATTGGGGGGGCCGAGTAAATTATTTGCTTGGGATAGCCAGGCTATCGCCAAGCAATTACACACTCTCATTGAGAAATATTCAGAGAATATTCATTGGGTACTATCAACATCCAGACGAACACCCGCTCAAGCATTGGCTCACATCAAAACACAACTCAAACACTTAAATGCTAAAATAGAACTTCTTAGTTACAATCAATTGTCATCAACATGGCTGAATGATCAATTGTGCCAAGCAGGACATATTTGGGTAAGTGCTGATTCCGCTTCTATGCTTGCGGAAGCCTTAGCTACAAGAGCTAATGTTGGGATCATTACCATGACATCTAAAAAAAAGAAAAACAAATTACTGATTAGCCAGCAAAACTTATTGGAAAAAGGCATTATTTTATCAAGTTCATCAACAGATTATTTACCCAACACCGTTGAAAGAGATATTAATCAAAATTTAACAGATGATATTATCAAGCACTTAGGATTAACGCCGTGAAAATCTATAACCCTTTTTCAAAAACACAACGCAAAGCTAAAAATGCTGAACGTAAGCTAGCCGAATTAATCCAAATTAAAACCATCGACTTATATAACCAATATACCCAGCTGATTTTACATGCATCAGACCAAGGCGTTGGCAATGATGCCAAGGAAGAAATCATCATTTCTCTCACGTCATTTGCACAGCGCTTAGATAATGTTGCTTACACCATAGAAAGCTTAATGCAACAAACACTAAAAGCAGATCGCATTCAGCTATGGCTGGGATCAGATAAAACCCTTTCGGAAAACATCCCACTGAATTTGAAAAACCTCGAAAAACGTGGGTTAGAAATTTGTTTTGGAGAAAAAGATTTAGGCCCCTACACCAAATACTACTACGCTATGAAAAATCATCCGGACAGCTTGTTGATCACCGTAGATGATGATATTTTTTATCCTCCAAATATGATTGAAAAATTATATCATGCCTACCAAAAAGAGCCTTCGTATATACACTGCCATAGAGGCCATAAAATACTTAAAGAAAACGGGGTTCTCCAATCGTACCGGGACTGGGATTTTTCAACAAAAATGGATAGCGCATCCCTATCTATTTTTCCTACAGGTGTGGGAGGTGTTCTTTATTTTCCAGGATGTCTAGATGAAAAAGCATTAGATGATGAATTATTCATGCGCTTATCACCAAATGCGGATGACGTCTGGCTAAAAGCGATGAGCCTCTTAAATAACACAAAGTGTAAAACTATTATTAGGACGTCTCCTTTTCGTTTCGAATTTCCCAACCTACCTTATTCTCAAGAAATGACCCTAAAACGCGCCAACAAAAAAGATGGCGGAAACAATGAAAAAATCTCTCGCGTATTTAACCATTTCTCACTTGTAGAAAAAATATGATCAATTTATCTCAATACGAACCCGTTGCTAAAGGTGGCGAAAAACTTATTTTTATTCATCCGCAAGATGAAAATCAACTGATAAAAGTTATTAACCCCGAATATATTCATTTTATGAAAAAAAATCGTTCTTTTAGCTACAAAATTAGACGGTTAAAGCATTATTGGTTTTTTTCTAATATGATTAATGAGCATCTTGCCAGTAGAGAAGAAAAAATAGAAAATCCCAACTATTTACAAAATATTACCGGTTTTGTCGATACCGATATGGGATTCGGAATTGTTGTTGAAGCAGTTAAAAATAAAGATGGATCACTTGGACTAACACTTGGGGATATTATTAAAAACGATTTATATAACGACACACATAAACACGCACTTAATCATTTTGTTGAATGGATGAAAAAAACACATATTATTATTCGTGATCTCTGGCTAGATAATTTAGTTTGGCATGAAGAAAATCAACACTTTGTACTTGTCGATGGCATTGGAGGGCGCTATTTACCTACTTTACGCGCATATTGTCGCTGGTATAATCTCAGAGGCAACCTCAAGCGCGGTGAGAAGCTTCTAAAAAGAGTAGATCGCTATCTTGAGAAAGAATAATGAGACAAAGACTTTTATTCATTCCGAGCCAAACTATATAGAGCATAATATGTAAAAACAGCTTTTATTTTTGCATCATTGCCGTTCTTTTTTTGCCAATTTATTTTTTTCAATGAAATTGTCTGAGAATCAGTAATGGTCAAAAACCGGCTTTTCCATGGGCGATTATCATTAACCTTGCAAACTTTTGTCCCCGCTTTTAGACTCATAGCTTTAAGCCACACATCGTCAGCATTTGGACACAGCCGCATAAACATATCCTGATTGGTAACTTCTTTATCTAATGAAGCAGGGGGATAAAGAACACCGGCTATACCCGTTGGGAACAAGCTGTAGCTAGATTTGGAGGAATTACCGGCTATTTGCCAACTCTCATAGCTAGCAAACCGATCACCATGCCATTTAATGTTATACGCACGATGGCAGTGTATCGCCTCAGGGGTTTTTAGGTAGGATTGATACAGCATATCAATCATATCCGATGGATATATGACATCATCATCAACAGTAATAATGATCGCCTCAGGGAATCTCTCTAGTGTATAAATAATTTTCTTATAGGGCCCTACATCCTCATCAACCCATTCTATCATCAGCCCCCTAGACTGCAGCTTGAGTAAATTTTCTGGCAATCCCCTTTCAACAAAATTTTTTTTGGAAAGCCACAGTATGATTTTATCGGCTTTTACGCTTTGCTGAAACAAGCTTTCAATACATATATGTAAGCTGTCTACCCTCTGATCAAATGATGTAAGAGAAACAATGATCGTATCCTCTTTATTGTTACCCACTCCACTTTCTACTAGGTTGAGTGATGCATTTTCTAATATAGCTTCGCGAATCAAACCCTTAACTTTTAGATTATTTTTTTCATCGTGTCGACGCAACACTCTTTTTAAGAAATAAGATAGCATTCTTTACCCCGCTGACAATGATAATGCTGAGCATTAAACACCATTGATTCAATATTTAATCAAGTACTGGTAGTGGCGCTACAAACTCAGGTAAAATTCTTACTTGATCACATAATATGGTTTGCATATTACATGAATAGATGTAAAAAAGACGCATTAGAGTTTACACCGATATCATTTATCTTCGCTAGCGGGCCTTTTGATGGGCAAAATTATCTGGCTGCTTCACCTAAATGGCTACAAAACCTTGCCTTTTTTTGCTTATGTGTGTATGCGTATTCTTGGTATTTATTCAATGATTTTGCTGATATATTCAGCATTTTACTCGTATTAATCGGCACATACCTTTACTGGAAAAAAAGGCACCCTGCACCTGTCTGGAAGGATCCCATTATACAAGTCTTGATCGCTGCTATTTTCGTACAGCTATTGTCTTGGTATATCGCTAGCCAGAGCCACCCAAACCTATCCGATAGTAGCCCCAAAGTACACCGAATGGGCATCTGGTTTAAAATGATTCCAATAGCAATTATTGTAGCCGCCCGTACTGACAGGGTTATACTCTGCTGGTTACTTGCTTTAGCAGCACTATTGAGCGCCTCTTTTATTCATAGCGGCGGGTTTAGCGAATGGCAGTCTGGCCTAGCAGGAAATCGCATAGATTTTGGAATCAATAATGCGCAGCATACTTCTATGCTCGGAGGCATATTGGCCCTGAGCGCATTAGCTGCTTTCACCATAAATTTTAAACTGTCATTTACTAAGCGCTGTTGGCTTTATATGCTACTACTCTTCGCATTGCTGAGCACATCAGCAATCGTGATATTCTCTCAAACAAGAGCGGTTTGGCTTGGGCTAATGGTTGCCATCCCTATTTTAATGTTTTTTATGCTACTAACAAACAAGCAACGCCTATCATCAATGATTCCTAAGATACTGATTGGCGCATGTATTGTTATAGTCGCTCTGGCGTCATTTCAGGGAATCTTTAAAGGCAGAGCCGCCTCACTTATCAACGCACTTAATTCTTCTGATAACGTTATCCAAATGATTCTCAAAGACAGAAGCTTTGAGTTGCGCTTATCCACATGGAAAGAAGGTATAGAATGGATTGAAAAGCGTCCTCTATTTGGCTGGGGAGGCGATATAGAGAAGCATATCGTTACTGCCGCTGCGGAAAAAACTAAAGAGCCCATCACATTCAATCACCTTCACAACAGCTATATAGAAACATTAGCTAATTATGGAATTTTCGGATTTTCAATTTTACTGTTGCTATGTGGATACTTGAGTTATTGTGCATATAAAAGCTGGAAATTCAATGTCATGCCAACACCCATTTATTTATTTCTGACAGGACTTTTACCTTTTTGGGTGATTATTAATTTAACGGAGTCATACTTTTATTATTCAAGTGGTGAATATGTCTTGGCAATTGTAGGCGGTGTTATTTTAAGCTATTACTGGAAGCATATGATTCAGGTATATTCAAAAGATAAGATATGACTATTCCTCAGTGTATATTTCAAACCAGCTTATCTAAGCCGCCCCTCCATGTCATCAGATTAATACAAGAAAGATGTGAAGGATGGGAGTATAGACACTTTACAGATAACGATATTATCCAGTTTTTTAAATCTAACCCTATTGATGAATTTAAGCACATTCACGATAAATTTCTAAGCTTTTCAAATGGTGCTCATAAAGCAGATTTATTTCGATACTATTATCTTTATCTCAATGGCGGTGTTTTTCTAGATAGCGATGCCATGTTAGAACAATCTATAGAAGACATTATTAGAAAAAATAGATTTGTTTCAATAAAAAGCTATCATAAAAATAAAAATTTGTTATTTAATGGCTTTTTAGCGGCAACACCTAAACACCCCATCATTTATCAAGCATTAAAGCATCTTTATAATACCAATGACTCCGATTTAAAAAATGATTATTTTTTAGTTTGCAAACAATTACTAAAGATAACTTTTGAATCAAATGACCCTTATATACATTTACACCAAGAACAGAAAGATAAAAAGTTTTTACTAGGCACAAAAACATATAATGAAAAAAATGAACTAATACTTACACATTATTGCCAATTTAAATCCATACCTGACTTTACAAAAAAAATAACTTATCTTGAACTAAAGTTAAAAAACAATATTATTATTTATAAACTTCTAAAGAAAATTAGCAAATTAAAAAAGAAAATACGCAGACTGTAATATCAAAACTGATAAAGAAATCTATTCAACTTACAATTTCTCTGAAAAAACCTTGATACCTTTCTATTATAATGTTTTGAGTGTAGCTGCTTTTATATTTGGCATAACCAGATTTCAAAAGATGCTCTCTATGTTCTTTATTATTTAGCAGCATGTTAATTGCTTTACTCAAGCTTTCTATCTCATCGATATCAACTAGCAATCCTGTTTTTTCATTCTCAATTAACTCAGAGGGGCCCTGAGATCGAGTTGCAATAATGGGGCACTGATTAAACCACGATTCAGGCACAATACTGCCTAAGCCTTCGTGCCGCGAAGGACAGACAAAAATATCAGCTGTTCTCATCAAGACATTAACATCTGTTCTCCAACCTAAAAAACGCACTCTCTGATCGACCTTTAATTCAGCAGCCAATTTTTCGAGGTTATCTTTTTCAGGGCCATCGCCAGCTAACCACAATATTGCATCGGGAACATCCGCTAGTGCTCTGAGTAAAATATCAAAGCCTTTATTAATATGCAGACGTCCCGCTGCCAATAATAATGGAACCTCAGCAGGTGTATTAAAACTCGTTCTTGGAATAGGACTTACAATAGTTTCATCAACAAAATTGGGAATATGAAAAACACGTTCTTTAGGAAAGCCTGAATCAATCATATACTGACAAATACCTTGCGCAATGCCAATCCAGTAATCACAATGACGGTAGTTTTTTAAATCATAATAATGGCCAAGGCGCGCAACCAGTTTATAATTACCTTTTGGTGTTAGACGTGTCGCCCGATTCATATACGTTAATACAATATCAGGCTGCCACTGCTGTAGTGCTTTTCGATAACAATAGTTACCAAGAACATCAAGTGGCCCACCTAAGCGATGCAGTGATGTGTGAACACCTGCTTGCTGAAATTGCGACTCACGCCACTCGTTTGGCCGGGTAAATGCACATTGATCAAGCTCACCATCCTCCATTAAGGCGCAAACTAAGCGGGTATAAAAATTTTCAGCGCCCCCAATAGGTGCGCCAGCTAACACATGAGCAATACGCAATTTTTTGCCTGATATATTTTCCATACTATCTATCACTTACTCAGCCGCTGCTCTTCATTAAGCCAACCATGATAACCCCAATCGATATTATTTTCCTTCTTAACCGCAAGTTGTGTTATCGCTTGTTTGAGTTTATTGATTTTTTTGGCGGCTTTACCTTTGGCAAGACTTTTAAAATTTGTATACAACCATGTAAAACCAGCCCAACCTAAACCATCAATGACCACCAATCTTTTCACACCTGCGATATCTTGCTGCACCACAATATTATGTAGCAATAAGTCTCTTGAAGGCATACCCAAAGATTGCCATTGTTCAGCAAAGGACTTCAATGCCAACCCTAAAGAAGGTGTCATACCATTTATCCATAAATATTGTTTAAGCGATAGCGACACTTTTCCATCGTAATCTTTTATCATTTCAAGGCATAAACCTACACCCAAATCGGTATCAACCATTCCGAAACAATGTGGTATTAGCGAAAACGCTTTATCTCCAATATTTTTTTCTATTCTTTGAATCTCCATTAGTTCATTTTTGTTTTCATCAAAATGCGATAAAGGTTTTAGGTTTTTAGGAAAGGGTTTTTGCTGACGACGCAACTCTGGCGTTCGATCAGGACGAGGAATTTTAATACAAAGACTATCATCATTAGGATGAAAGAAACACAAACGATTTCCACCCTGAGTAAAGGCATTACCTACATCTTCCAACATAATAAGATTAGACATCTATGACTCACACCACACATAGCTGTGAGAGTAACTAAGCCCCATGGAAGACTCAACAATATATTGTGCATATAATGTCGAGTTGATCTCTTTGTGAAAATATTCACGCGCGCGAGATGCCCAATGACGACGCTGAGCATCGTCACTATGGAACAATGTTATTTGCGCACACAAATCTTCTTTTGTTTTGAAATAAACTAAAGTTTCTTTTGGCATCATCCGCTGAAAGTCTGCATCTGCATGAGTAAAAGTCAACAAGCCATTACCTACCAGTTGAGCCATACGAGCAGAAGAGTACCAATCTAAACCTTCCTGTCGATTCAAATTGAGCCCCATTTTTGATTTTTCCAAGGTGTGGTCATAGTCACGCCCCCATACCGATGGCTCACCAAAACTACCCGGCGTGGAAAATTTCATGGACTTAGGTAAATTTTCCTTGAGGTATGCGGCCAACAATCCCCTTTCTGTATGGCTACGTTCTTTGCTACAAAAAAGTAAATCAATAGGTAAATCATCAGATGCTGAACTATTAGCGGCCTCAATAGAGCAATCGACCGGGTTTGGCATATGATATAAACGAGCTCGCTTACCTTCAAAGATTGCCAACTCTTTAAGGCCAGTTGACACAAACATAGCGTCCACGATTTCACAACGATGATGAATTTTTGCCGCATTATCTGGTATGAATAGAGGATCATTATTGCAGCCAACAATTACAATATTGGAATTAGTCTTTCGTATTGCCGCCAATGTCTGATTACTAATAATATCGCAATGACCTATGATGACTAAATCGGGCTCAAATGCCTCTACGGTTTGCAGTAAACGTTGATTGGCTTTGCGCTTGCCCAAATCTCGAATACCAAAAGGCGCTTCGAAGGCAGCCACATCACGATCACTAAAGGCTTGTACGCAATGATTGTTTCTAATTAAACCAAAATATAATTTTTGCGCCCAACTCACCCGGTTATGGCCGTATTTTCGCAATTGCTGGTGTGCAACATGCAGTATTCGCATCATCAACTCTTTATCAATTTTTAGATTCTAATGCTCGCTGATACACAGCAAGGGTTTGTCGGGCTTGATATGCCAAGGTAAATTCTTCAGGCAAAATAATAGGAGATACTTTTCCACTGATACATTGAGTTACCACATCCGCTGCTTTTTCGATATCTTTATAAGGCGCTAAGCCTTCTGGAAAGCAGGCTCGCAAGGATTCTGCAGGACCACCATTATCATAGGCAACAACAGGAATGCCAAGTGCTAGCGCTTCGATCACAGTACGACCAAAAGGCTCAGGACGATTAGATAGATTGCAAACAACAGTAGCAAGCTTGTAAAAATTTTGTATTTCGTCACTATGTCCAATAAAAGTGATGACATCTTCTAACTTTTGATCAAGGACGTACCGTTTTAATTCTTCTAGATAACTTTGTTTTGATGACTCAGCGCCACCCACAATCAAACCATGACAAGATAGCCCTCTACGTTTAAGGGCCGCCATTACTTCAATAAAATCTCGGTGCCCCTTCCAAGAGGTAAGTCGCCCCGGCATAACCACCAATGGAATATTTTGGCATGCGGGGTACTGCACATAAAATTGTTCAACCCATTCATTCGATGGCTGGTAGTCTTGATTAAAAAGACTCTCATCCACACCTCTATGGATAATACGTATTTTTTCTTTTTTAATTCGAGGGTAATATTTTTCAATATAGTCGTATACACATTGAGAAATAGCAATCACCTGATCACCACAACCCATAATTTCACTATAACGGTTAACAGAATAAAGCCCATGAAAAGTGGAAACCAGTGCGGGACGTTGAGAGGGTGGTAAACGACCGATAGCCAACCAGACCAACCAAGCGGGCAGTCGAGACCGAACATGAACTACATCCGCGTCTAAATCTAAGAGTAGCTTACGTAAGGGTCTTACCCAACGTAAAGAAAACAAAGATTTTTTGTGAACCGGAAAACTGAAATGCTGGGCACCGTGTTCAACTAATAATTCACTGAGAGGGCCACCGCTAGAAATGACCGTTGAATGGTGCCCATGCTCGACAAGGTAACGCGAAAACTCAACGGTGCCCCTTTCCACACCGCCCGAATTGAGCCCTGGTAAGACTTGAACAATATGCAAGGGGCACTCTCTAAGACTTCGTTATGAACAAAGCGTTAACCATTCCTTATGTTTTTCACTGCGTCCCTGTACCACATCAAAATACATTGTCTGTAATTTTTCAGTCAGAGGGCCACGACCACCTTCACCGATTTGGCGATTATCAACTTCACGAATGGGCGTTACTTCCGCAGCACTGCCGGTAAAGAAAACCTCATCGGCAATATACACCTCATCGCGGGTAATACGTTTTTCAACAATATCCACACCGATTTCTTTAGCAAGGGTAAATATAGTATTGCGAGTAATGCCATCTAATGCGGAGGTCAAATCTGGTGTAAAAATAGTACCATTACGAACAATAAAAATATTTTCGCCGCTCCCCTCTGCAACAAAACCATCTACATCCAGCAACATGGCTTCGTCATATCCATCACGCAACGCTTCCTGTAAGGCCAACATGGAATTCATATAGTTACCATTTGCCTTGGCTTTACACATAGTGACGTTAACGTGGTGGCGGGTGAAGGAAGAAGTTTTAATACGAATGCCTTTCTGCAAGCCATCTTCACCTAAATAGGCTCCCCATGGCCATGCAGCAACCATAACGTGTGTTTTTAAATTATCCGCTCGCAGACCCATGCCTTCAGAGCCGTAAAAACACATAGGGCGCAAATAAGCACTACTTAAATTATTCTGTTTAACCACATCAACTTGAGCCTGATTAATCGCCTCCTTTGAAAAAGGGATGCCCATATTAAGAATTTTGGCCGAATTAAATAAACGATTGGTATGCTCTTCCAAGCGAAAAATAGCGGGGCCTTCTTCAGTTTGATAAGCGCGGACACCTTCAAACACCCCCATACCATAATGCAAGGTGTGGGTGAGCACATGAACCTTGGCTTCACGCCAGGGAACCATCTCAGCATCTAACCAGATAAGGCCATCACGATCAGCAAATGACATACTTCTCTCCTAATGAATAACGACTTGCGCTCTTAAACCCATGTTTAGCGCTGGCAAGCAAATGTCTATAAAAACCAATCATTCCATAGTGCTGTGATATAACGTCTTTCTTCTACAAACTGGCCATCTTCAATGATTGATGAAGAGACCTGCTGAAGCGCCAAACGATGATTAGCAGCACGGTATGATTGGTAAATATCGATTAAACGAAACGCTTGAGTGGCATCAACAATGCCTAAACGCTGTAAGCATTCGAGGATTCGGATGTTATCCGTCCACTCGTTTAGGGCGCGATGCTCATGGCTCCACGCTAAAACCGCGTATTGAACCATAAATTCAATATCGACGATACCTCCCGCATCTTGTTTTAGATGGAAATTCTGCTCGACCCCATCCTTTTCACCCGAACCCATGCCCTTTTTCCTCGATATACCTAAATTTTCTCGCATTTTTTCTCGCATACTAATGACCTCGGCCTTGAGATTGTCGATATCACGTTTTTGCCCCAAAACCTCTCGACGCAACACGATGTATTTCTCTGCCAACTCTCGATCGCCAGCCACAGGACGCGCACGAACTAACGCTTGATGCTCCCAAACCCACGCATCATTCATTTGATAGCGAGAATACGCCACTAAAGAGGACACCAATAAGCCTGAGTTGCCTGAAGGACGTAAACGCATATCCACCTCATACAATTTACCTGACAGGGTACGTGTATTAAGGAAATGAATCATTTTCTGCCCAAGGCGCGTGTAGAAAGTCTGACAGTCGATCGACTTATTACCACTGGTCATTGCCTGTGCATCGTTATCATAGATGAATACCAAGTCGAGATCCGAACGATAACTCATTTCAATCCCGCCCAACTTGCCATAACCAACAGCTAGAAACTTAGGCGAATCATCACTGGTTCCAGGAGGGTAACCATGCCGAATGACTAGAGTCTGCCAAGCCAAATGAAAAACCTGCTCAAGCACCACCTCAGCAGTAAAGGTTAAATAATCGCTGACTTTCATAAGAGGCAAACGGCCCGTAATTTCGCAAGCAGCGACTTGGAGGTTATGAGCCAAGCGAAAATAACGTAAAACTTCCATGTGCGTTTCCGTATCTTCTGGCGCTAAGCGTAAAAAACGCTGGCGCAGTTCATCTTCCAGGATGCGCTTTTCGGGGAGGGTATACAGTGTCGAAGGAGATAAAAGTTCATCTAACAATGATGGAATTTGCGTTAAGATTTGCGCTACCCAAGAACTAGCGGCAAACAAGCGAGTCAAATGCTCAAGAGTTTGAGGGTTCTCCAACATCAACGTAATATAACTGGTGCGGGTAACAATGGATTCAAGCCAAACTAACAAACGCCGTAAGGTTTGACCCGCAGTACTGTGTGTAATATTTTTTATTTCCTCTTCGCATACCGCTTGTAGCAGCATAGGAATAAACTCATCTAAGCGCGCGCGCGCGCTGGCCGACAAACTATTAACATTGCGACTTTCTTTAAAGTTTTTCAGTTGTTCCGTAATATCACGCATATCGTCTATGCAATTAACCTGCGAAACTTCTATGTCCGCATCTAAGTTCGACCAAAACAACTGCCATTCATTTGCTTCTTTCTTTTTCTCTTCATCAAGGGCATCTGGCTCAGCAATAACTTTTTGGAATACGGCATTAACATGAGAATGATAAGAGTCCAGCTTTTTATAAAAAATTTCCCAGTTCGAATGGTTAACAATCCATGCAAGACGTTCACGGTCGGCTTTATCAGTAGGAAGTTGCTGAGTTTGCATATCTTTAAATGCCTGCAAAGCATGTTCTGTTTTTCGCAAAAAAAGATAGGCAGCTTTTAACTTTTTAACCACATCGGTAGATAAATAATTTTCTTTTTTAATAACATCTAAAACCAGCAATAAATTTCGCTCTTGCAAATGCTTATCGCGGCCACCCCGTATTAACTGAAAAGATTGCGCAATAAACTCAATCTCTCGAATACCACCAACTCCTAACTTAATATCATTTTGCAAGCCTTTGCGCTGCACTTCTTTTGCAATTAAACTTTTTAACTGTCTTAACGACTCAATCATTGAAAAATCAATATATTGTCGATAAGTAAATGGCTTTAAAATAGCATATAACTCTTTTTTAGCTTTTATTTCGATATCAACAGCTCCATTTGCGAGTGAATCGCTAACAAAACGGCTACAAGCAACAACGCGCGCTTTTACAGCAGCAAAACGCTCCCAGTCTCTGCCTTGTGATTGATAATAATTTTCTAAGGCAACAAAGTTACTCGCTAAGGCACCGCTTTGTCCGTAAGGGCGCAAGCGCATGTCCACGCGAAATACAAAACCTTCTGATGTCGTTTCATTTAACGTTTTAATTAACCTTTGCCCTAGCTGAGTAAAAAATTGCTGATTATCAATACTTTTTATTTTATTTGAAGTATCGTCATTCAATCCTTGCGTGGTACCCGACTCAGGAAAAGCAAAAATCAAATCAATATCTGAAGAAACATTCAGTTCGCTACCACCTAATTTTCCCATTCCTAACACCAACATGGGCTGTACTTGCTGGCTTTCTCTGCCAACGGGAAAACCATGTTTTTCACTCAATATTCGATAGTGGTAATCCATCGCTTGCTGAATAAATACCTCTGCCATTGCCGTCATCGCAGCACTGACCTCATGAAAATCTGCCAAATTATTTAAATCCCGCCAATACAAAGCACTGATGAAACGACGACGCAAGCGGCGCAATAAAACATCGAAGGCTTCCGGTGCTAATGCATCGGTACAGGCTGTCTCAACTGCATCAATAATTTTAAGGGGTGATAATGAGGAAAAAGCAGCATCACTCAATAGAAAGTGAAATAAAAGTTTGGGTTCTCGGCTACACGCATCAACAATAAATTCACTGCCGAGGAAGGCCGTCACCAACTGTTTGGCAAGAAAGGGGCTTCGCTCAATATCATCGACCAATCGCTGATGCCATGCTGGATCTAAACTGGCAAGAAAGGTCGTAACAATAGCTTCAACGTTTGTTTGCAAAGCAGGAGGGATAGACTGCTCAATGGCTTGCTTGAATAAAAAGTGCATAACTTAGAATACCGCAAGCTCAAGAATAAGTACAAGAAGAGTTACGGGCGTTAATTAGCTCTATAGTCTTTATGTATTCAAATCTAAGGCCGGAGCAACACGCAAAACCTCTTCTAGGGTTGTTACACCAGCAGCAATTTTTTGTGCACCCGATAAACGTAAGCTACGCATTCCTTCCTTCATCGCAGCCTTGCGCACGACATTAACATCACAATGATCAGTAATTAGCGGTTTGAGGGTATCGCTTATCAACATAATTTCATAAATACCTTGTCGGCCCAAATAACCGGTATTGCGACACTCAAGGCACCCCACCGGATGAAACACTTTTTCAGGTAAAGGAGCCTTCCAAGGCTTGACCAAACTATTCCATTCTTCGGCGGTAATTTCACCTTTTTCTTTACAATGGGGACACAAGGTACGAACAAGGCGCTGAGCCATCACCCCCAAGACTGTAGATTTAATTAAGAAGCTGGGCAAACCTAAATCCAGCAAACGAGTCAGTGCCGTTGGCGCATCATTGGTATGCAAGGTTGATAGTACTAAGTGGCCTGTCAGCGCCGCTTGAATGGCCATCTGTCCCGTTTCTTGGTCGCGAATTTCACCCACCATAATGATATCGGGATCTTGTCGTAATAGCGTTCTCACACCTGCTGCGAAATCAAGCCCAATGGCCGAATGCACTTGGGTTTGGTTAAAACTTTCCTCAACCATTTCGATAGGATCTTCAACCGTACTGACATTGACCTCTGGGGTTGCCAGCAACTTCATCGATGAATATAAGGTAGTGGTTTTGCCCGACCCCGTGGGCCCAGTGACGAGCACAATGCCATTAGCCTGACTTGTCATGGCGTGCCAACGGTGATGATCCTCACCATGCAAACCAAGCTCGCTAAAACTACGCAACAGCACATCCGGATCAAATATGCGCAACACCATTTTTTCGCCAAAGGCTGTTGGTAAAGTGGATAAACGTAACTCTACTTCACTGCCATCAGGGCGCTTGGTTTTAATACGTCCATCCTGTGGTTTACGTTTTTCTGCGACATTCATACGACCTAAAATTTTTAAACGAGATGTCACTGCCATACCGACAGATGCAGGAAGCTCATAAACTTGATGCAGCATCCCATCGATACGAAAACGCAATCGGCATAATTCTCTTCGTGGCTCAACATGGATATCACTAGCTCGCTGATCAAACGCATACTGCAATAGCCAATCAACAATATTGATGACATGCTGATCATTCGCCTCAGGGTCTTTAAGGTCTCCAAGCTCCAGCAACTGCTCAAAATTATTTGCCATTGACTGCTTAGCTGCAGTGCCACTGGCCCCAAAGACTGATCGCGAAAGACTGTAAAATTCAACAGTGTAGCGACTAATATCCGCAGGATTTGCAAAAACTCTAGTAATCGATTTCCGTGCAATATGTTCTATTTGCTCTTCCCAGCCTCCCATAAAAGGCTGGCTGGTAGCAATAATGACGTTATCGTGCTTTACATCAACGCAGAGGATGTTATGACGCTTCGCAAAGGCAAAAGACATAACCTCGGTTACTTCATTCACCTTCACTTTGAGAGGATCAATATGATAAAGAGGTAACTGACTCTTCTCAGCCAGCCATTCACACAAAACTTCTTCGGATAACTTGCGTCCGGGCTTGGCCATATCATCCAAACCAAGACTGGCAATATAATTAAGAGGGTGCATTGCGCTTTGTTCGCGAGTGCGACTGGCGCCCGATACCATATTCGCTTCTGCTTGTTGCAGCCGCTGGTCATTCACTAAATCGCCCAAGATATTGGCGATGTCTACCAACCTGTAAGAAGAGGTATCTACCACAGACTTATCAATAATGGATTTATGCACGTCGTTGCCTTTTCAACCAATAGAATCTTACTTTTACATGATAGAAGGGAATGACTATAGTGCCCAATAATAGACAAACTAGCAATCAGTTGATAATGAGGCTATAGCCCGCATTTCAAATTGCGTGTATTCTCAATCCACTATGAATCATTAATGAGTCTAATGAATAACAAACGCTTTATTGATCAATTATCTCAGCTCGTTGCCTGCCCCTCTGTCAGCTGTACCCAACCCAAATTGGATATGGGTAACCTTGGCGTAATAGAACTGCTCGCTAACTGGCTAGAACCCTTGGGGTTTACCTGTGAAATCCAGCGTGTTTCTGAACAACCCACAAAAGCCAATCTTATTGCCACCCTGGGGCAAGGTGACAAGGGACTGGTATTCGCCGGACACAGTGATACCGTTCCCTATGATGAGCACCAGTGGCACCAAGATCCCTTTACCTTAACCATAGACGATAATCGTGCCTTTGGCTTGGGCGCAACCGATATGAAAGGCTTTTTTCCCACCGTCTTTGCCGCTATCGAGCCATTTTTGAATAGCACTCTAGAACAACCTATTATTATCATTGCAACGGCCGATGAGGAAACATCTATGTGTGGCGCACGCGCGCTTGTTGACAGCTATCAACCCAAAGCGGCCTATGCAGTCATCGGCGAACCCACAGGTATGAAGCCGATACGCCTACACAAAGGTATTGCAATGGAAGCCATCCGGGTTCAGGGGAAATCAGGACATTCGAGCAACCCTGGCTTGGGAAACAATGCCTTGGATACCATGCACGATATTATTGGAGAGCTAAAAGACTTTCGACAAATATTGCAGCAAAAATACCAACACCCCGGATTTAGCATAGATATACCTACTCTCAACTTAGGGTGCATACATGGCGGCGATAATCCCAACCGGATTTGCGGGCGCTGCGAGCTAGAATTTGATATTCGCCCCCTGCCAGGGATGACCCTAGATGGTTTGCGGGAAGATATTGATCAACGCTTAGGCATCATTGCGGAAAAAAATAATATCGAGATAGAGCGCATCAGCTTGTTTCCTGGCGTTGATGCGTTTGAGCAAACAACGGATTCCCTTTTAATAAAAACCGTAGAGAAGTTGACTGGACAGCCATCAGAAAGTGTTGCCTTTGCCACTGAAGCGCCCTTTATGCAGGCACTGGGAATGGAAACTATTGTGATGGGACCTGGCTCAATAAATCAAGCCCATCAACCGAATGAATTTATCGATCTGAACGAAATTGATTATGCCGTTAAAATATTACAAGACCTTATTAAAACATTTTGTTTACCTAAAAATAAGGTGTAAAAAAATAGGGACTACTTTAATGAAAACCGAAGAAGACCACGAGGTCAACGAAGTCAAAAAAAGTACAAGAACCAAGGCCGAATTAGAGCGTATTCGCCACGCACTGGAAACATTTAACAAGCATAAATTTATTCGTTTACATAACTCAAGTTTTAGAATGTTATGGTTTCATTTTTTGCGTGGTATTGCTTTTGGTTTGGGTAGTGTTTTAGGCGCAACGATTGTTGTTTCTATTCTCATTACGTTATTATCCCAAATTGAATTTATCCCCATTATCGGAGAGTGGACACAATTAATCATAGAGGAAATTCAAAAGTAATTAGCCCTTTTACTTTTAGAGGCGTCCATAAATTATCGCGATAGAATACTGAAAGATAACAGCATCAATAAACCGTCTAATTGACACTCCACCATACAGGTGTTCAGATTGTTTTCTAATAAGCCCAAAATACTTCACTATTATGTATTCTGTATATTAGCTGTCACTACATTGTTTTTTTCTATCCCTCTACGCGCTGATGAACTAGCTCCTTTTACCAGCGATGGCTGTAGTGCTTTTCCAGATGGCACACTAAAACAGAAAGAACTGTGGCTCAAATGCTGTACTCAACACGATTATGCTTATTGGAAAGGTGGCACTTATCAAGAAAGAGTAGATGCGGATATTGCGCTTAGAGAATGTGTTGCTAATGTTGGAGAAAAAGAAATCGCACTATTAATGTTAGCTGGCGTCCGTGTAGGTGGTTCACCTTTTTTTCCAACTACTTTCCGCTGGGGATATGGGTGGCCTTATCCTCGATTTTATGGGCCACTCAATGAGCAAGAACAAAAATTGGTGACTCAAGCCACTGCTCAAGCAAATATTATTTTGCGACAATAAAAAATAGCATATATTTCTTTAATGTCATTTGCGATCAACAACCGCTCCTGCGTTACTTGAAGCACCCTACTTCCTGTAGGGCACAGACTAAAACGGGCCCCGATGGCTCTGGATACCCGCCTACGTGGGGGTGACGGTTGTACCCTTTTAAGATAACCTGTTAGTAAATGGCATAATTTTCTTGATTTCAAATAAAAATATTTTAAGCTGGCGAGCTGTTAAAAATATCGCTCTAAAGTAAGCTGTATATGATCATCTTCTCTAACAGCAAATACCGGATCGCTTGTATTTGATGCATCAAAAAATAAACCTTCTATAGATATTGTCCAATGATCATTAAGGCGCCGAGAGGCTTCGATAAGAAAACTTTTTGTGTAGTAGTCAGCATCATAGCTAACCCCCATTAGCAGGGTAGTATCATTAACATCGTTAAATGTTAAACGAGCACCAAGGTAGATATCATTTTGAGAAATACTACTAGCGTCTTCATCTCTCTCATCCCAGCCATATTCCAACAAGACCCCAATATCCTTGGCTGACTGATTAATGCCATAAAATGTGTATTCAAAACCCAGTTGCGAAGCCAAATAATTGTCTAGATCGCTGTCTTTATTTAGGGCTTCAAATTTTAACAACCAGCTACCCACTGTTGCTTGAATATCCAAACCAACTTGTGACACTTGTTGATAGTAAGGAATTAGCGTTAAGTCTCCATCCACCAGTCGAGCCTGTAAAATAGGTTCCCGATCCGTTCCATGAAAAACATAGGCACCAAGATCAAAAAATCCAACGCTATAGTACCAGCGCAAAGCATAGTCGATATGTTTTTCTTCTTCGCTCGCTTCATAGGTAGTGCGATTTGCATCGACGAGAATACCACTGCGCAAACGTCCTTCTTCGCCAGCAAAAGTCCGCTCACGAAAACCAATAAGCGCAAAAGCATCAAAAATACCGACATCACTAACATAGGAAAGATTAATCATAGGTTGACCCAGTTTTTTCTCTCCATCAAACGCATCAACCGCATCGGTCTGATTAATCACATCAACCAAGTGAACAAACTCAGTAACGCCCCAAAATACTTTGCGAATACCTGTACGCCACTCCCATTTACCGTTGACATGTACCCATGAGAACTCCCGGATATCGCCATGACTACGCTCATCATCACGTTGATCGATACGGCCAAAAGGCTTTATGACCAAACTATCATTGCGATCATTCCAATTCCAATAGAACTCAGGCTCCAATGTTAAGGAGTTATTCCAGTGATAATCTTGCTCACGGTACTGGCCTTCATCAAAATAATATCTTACTTCAAGATCCAGCTTTCCAGATAGTTCAACGGAATAGGTTAGTTGACTATAAAATAAAACGCATATCCCGACAAAAGCAGCCCTGCTATACAACATGTTATTTTGCACGCTTGAGGGTATTTTGATTAAAATCTTCATCCGTTAAGCCTGTTTGAAACTGATAATCCGTCCACGCTAATGTGGTTGTTTTTTTAGTTTGGTGATTTACCATTTCCATTCCTTGTGCTCGCCAGTATTTATCAAGATATTGTTTATATTCCGTTACGGTCAGTGTCTTCAATAAGCTATCTCGACGGTCATAAAACTCTGTTTTCCAGTTGCGATATTCGCTAGTATCAATCCAGGTTAGAAGCCTGGTATAACCCGAATAAGGATCGACAGGGTATTGTTCGACCACATAACAAGTACCACCTTTGCACGGTTCTTCTCGGAGATATTTATAAGTGTATTTTTCAACTTCAAATGAAGCCAAATCTTCATACGCGAACTCCGACCCCATAAATGGTCCAGACTTATTGCGAGAAGCGATTCGCTTTACACGTTTAAGCGCGGGCAAATATAACCATTGATCATCAGCACCAACTGGATGGGAAAAACTCAAAAAAGCGGTACCTTTAACATCTCGCGGATGGTCAAAAATATTTAAGCTTTTATCGCCATCGCCTTGCACCTCCAAGGTTTTGGCTCGAATTTCCCGTGTACTTTCTTGGCCAGCCGTATTGCGCAAAATCATCTTCAGTGTACTTTGACTATCGCCCCATCCAGTATCGCGACGCTTTAATTCTGTTACAATCTCTAAACCTTTTGCGACTGCATCAGTACTTTCCTGCGAATAAGCACTTGTTGTAAAGAATAAAGCCATAAAAGTAGCAATTAAAAAAATATGTTGGTTACGCTGGCACATGAGCGTCCTCTCCTTTTTTTGATAATGTATTAACATTGACATCATGCTTGTATAAATCAGGACGAATATCCCCACCTTTCGTTTTATCAAAAAGCATAAGCAGTGGCGGTAAAAATAGAAAATCAATAATCAGTGCAAGACCTATCGTCATAGCAGTTAACAAACCCATATCTGCATTCAACTTGAAACTAGACTGCGCGAGCACCATAAAGCCAGCAATTAATACTAAGGTTGTTATCCAGAGCGCGCGCCCAACACTCGAAAAAGCGTAGCGCACAGCTTCTTCAGCATTCGCATTTCTTTCACGTCGTGCACGGAGGTACTTACTTAGAAAGTGGACGGTGTCATCAACAACTATACCTAAGGTCATACCTGAAACCACTGATAAGCCCAAACCGATATTGCCATCGATAAAAAACCACAAACCAAACCCCATAGCGGCCGGAACCAAATTGGGAATTAAACTTAATACACCAAATTTAACAGAGCGCAACGCTATACCTAATAAAAGAGAAATTAAGATAAGCGCTAAGCTGGTGCCAATCAACATAGACTTTATATTACGTTGACCGATATGCGAAAACATCAATGTTGGACTCGCAACACTAACCGTATATTGTGGTGCATTTTCAATAAACCACACGCGAATACGCTTTTCAAAAGCGATATTTTCTTTGCTAGTTAGATTCTTGGTGGTAACAACAACACGCGTCGCTGCTTTATCTACATCAATTTGATTGTTGAGATCTAGACCATAAGGTAACGATAACTCATACAATAGTAGATATTGGGCCGCCAATTCTCTTTCTTCTGGTAACTTATAATAACCAGGATCATCACCATGCATATTTTTATTTAAGCGGCGCAAGATATCGGACAAAATATTGATATTATCTGTCTCTGGCTGTTCACGTAGCCAGTCGCTAAAATCACCCAGTACTGCTAAATATTCTGGCTTATTAATACCACTCGATTCTTTGGTATTAATTTCAATTTCCTGAATGGATAAGCCAGACAAGTTCTTTTCCATAAAATCAGTTGCCTGCCTAAAAGGCACACTCGTATCAAAATATTTCACAAAATCGTCGTTCAGTGTATTTTGGGGAACGAATATCGCTAGGGTAATAATAAGTAATGAAAATCCAGGTAATAATAATTTACGCTTATTCACTACAAAATCAGCGATATTATCCATTAACTCTTGCTTGCCTTCTTTTTTAGTTTTCACCTTCACCGGCAAGACCATTAACAATGCAGGAAATAGTGTGATGGAAAATAGAAATGCAAAAATAACACCGATAGCCACTAAGTTTCCTAAATCACGGAAAGGAGGGGAGTCGGAGAAATTCATACTCAAAAAGCCGATCGCTGTCGTCAAGCTCGTTAACAGTATAGGTTGAAAATTAATACGTAGACTTTCCAAAATAGCGGCTCGTTTTTCCAAGCCTTTACGCATTTCATATAACATGGTTGTAAGTACATGTACACAATCTGCAACAGCGAGAGTTAAAATAATGGTTGGAGCACTGGCTGAAGGCCCTGTTAAATAAAAGCCCAACCAGCCTGCCATGCCCATGGTACTAATGATAGAAAAAGCCACAATAAGAACAGTGGCAATGCCGCCGCTAACGGTTTTTAGCAAGAACATAATACACAAGGCAACCACAAGAAACATAACCGGAACAAGCGTAGCGTTATCATTGAGAGCCGCCTCAGTAAACGTATTGTTCATTGTTGCCATACCTGACAAATAGATATCGATGTCCGAATTATTTTCAATGAGTGCTTGTTGTATTTCTTTGACTTTAGCCATCACTTCCGGCAATTCAGTCACAGGATCAACGCCAGGCAATTGAATAGTGGCATTGACCACCGTCACTGAAGCATCTTCTGCTATCAGTTTTTTATGGAGAACAGGCTCACTGAGCACAATCGATTTCAACGCGCCCATATTCAACTCAGGCAACTGTTCAGGCTCCAATACTAAGTCTTCAACGGTAAGGTTATCGCCATCGGCTGTGGTGTGCTGGTAGTTAGTGATGGAATCAACCCGGCTGGTGTAAGGAATTTGCCATGCATCGTTAGTTAGTTGATGAATGAGCGCAAGTGTCGACTCTTTGAATACAACACCATCTTTTGGTGCAACAATAAAAGCAACATTATCATTTTTAGTAAACGTTGCCTGCATTCGCTCAAAGGCATTGAGCTGAGGATTCTCTTTCCCAAAAAAAACCCGATAATCGGATTCAAAGGTTAATTTAGATGCCCCATAAGCCATAGCGACTATCGCTAAAAAAACCAACCCAATAATGACAAACGGTTGTTTTGTTACCCACTCAAAACATGCTTCTTTTTTACTATTCATGCATCACTGCCCCTTTATTTAGCCCGCTATTTTGACGAATCGTCACCAAATAACACAAAAAATAACGCTATGCGTTATCAACCATTGATTGAATCTATTAAGCTCTGAGACGAATGTCTTTTTGCTCCAATAAATTCACTTCTTTTACAAAGAGATCGTTTTTCAACCAACACAAGAATTCATACTGGTCCCGTTCAGAGGCTTGCCAGCCTAAACCATCCATCACGATATTACTATGAGCAATGACACGATCTTCGAGCATCATTCCCGTCATTGTGCTACACGCTTTTTCACCATTCAGTAGCAAGGCAATCGTACCAAATGCCATGGCCCATATTGAAAATGAAACCTGTTGAGCATCAACACCTTTCTTCAACTGCAATTCTCTTTTCGCAATCGCCTCTTGGATAATGCCATACATCACGTTAAACAATTTTTCATCAAGACAATCGTGTTCTTCTCTGCGTTCGAGCGATGCTTTTTCAAACAGCTCAGTTTTCGCATTCATTACTAAGGCAAAATGCTGAGGAGAAAGTAAAACGGAAAGCATATAAGCAAAACCGATTGCGGTCATTTTATCCCTGACACAACCATCGATAGCAATTGCACGCGAAAATAACTGCATCACACTGCGCATATTGCGATTACATAAGCCTGCCAACACATCTTCTTTAGAAGAAAAATGGTTATACAGCGTGCCTTTTGAGTAAGATATTTCGGCCACTAACTTATCCATTGTCAAACCCACAATACCAAGTCTGGAGATAAGACTTAGCGCACTGTCCAGAATATTATTTTCTCTGGCTTCAAGAGCGGCTTGATCAATATATCGAGGGGCCATTGCAATAACTTTGGTAAGGTGTGTGTGAGGAAGATAGGCATTAAAACTCTTTAATGACGATTCGTCAATAAAAAATACGGTTCGTCAAAATAGATATCTAGTACTGGGGCATTTCTAAAAATCAGAATTTTTGGCACAAAAGCACATTTGAGCACGACTGCACTCCGCCAACGGACAAAAAGGCAATATTTAGAGGTCTCAAGGATAATTGACCAAATATCCTTTATAGGTTTTGTTATGATGCAACCTATTTTTACCAATATTGGATTAAAGCCTTTATGCTCACCTCTAGTATAACCCTACGCATCGCTACTCGTAAAAGTGCTCTCGCCCTTTGGCAAGCGGAGTATGTCAAAGCAAAATTAGAAAGGCATCACCCTGCGCTCACCGTTGAACTCCTTCCTATGTCTAGCCGGGGAGACAAAATATTAGATGTACCTCTCGCCAAAGTCGGGGGGAAAGGCTTATTTGTCAAAGAATTAGAGCACGCCTTATTAAATAATGATGCCGATATTGCCGTCCACTCAATGAAGGATGTGCCTATGGAATTCCCAGAGGGGCTAGGCTTAGGGATTATTTGCGAGCGCGAAGACCCACGCGATGCCTTTGTTTCCAATCACTTTTCCACGCTTGAACAATTGCCAAAAGACGCGATAGTGGGCACCTCCAGTCTGCGTCGACAATGTCAGCTGCTGGCACAGCGGCCCGATCTTGATATTCGATTTTTGCGCGGCAATGTCAATACGCGCTTATCTAAACTCGATGCTGGTGAGTTTGATGCCATCATTCTTGCTAGTGCAGGCCTTATTCGTTTAAATATGAGCGAGCGCATCAAAGAAGCCTTAGCACCAGAAACCTGTCTTCCGGCCGGTGGACAAGGAGCGATAGGTATCGAATGTCGCAATGACGATGCCAGAATACAGCGACTACTCGCCCCCCTCCACCATCAAAAAACAGCCGAGTGCGTTACCGCTGAACGAGCTATGAATCAAAGGTTGGAAGGAGGATGCCAAGTTCCTATCGCCGCTTATGCTATCCACCGCAACGACAACCTTTGGCTACGTGGACAGGTCGGGGATCCTGACGGTAGCCAATTAATTTGTAGAGAAATTGAAGGGCCATCCAAACAAGCACAAGCTCTAGGAATGCAGCTAGCTGAGGCTCTACTCGATGCTGGCGCCGGCACCATTTTACAGGCAGTCTACAATAATCATGACCCAGCCTGATCTAAGCGGTATAAAAATTTTAATTACACGCCCACTCGCACAGGCTGAAGCTTGGGCGACAGAACTAGAACGTTTGGGGGCTACGACAGTTATACAACCCTTTTTAGCCATAGAAGCGTTAAATGATAAATCCTCTACACAGGCCACCAATAATCTTTTATTGCGCTTAGATGAATATCAAAAAGCTATTTTTGTGAGCCAAAACGCCGTTGATTATGGTATCGAATGGATAGATCAATTTTGGCCACAGTTACCCATAAGACTGGATTTTTTTGCGGTCGGTCAAAGCACCGCCAAACATTTGGAAAACAAGCTTTACTACCTGGGCGTTAGTGTAGAAGCACCACAGCATGCGATGAATAGCGAAGCCTTATTGGCCTTGAACTCATTAAAATGCATTCAGGGAGAAAAAGTGATTATTTTTCGCGGACAAGGCGGACGAGAGCACTTAGGAAAATCACTTGAAGCGCGCGGTGCTTTGGTAGATTATTGCGAAGTATATCAACGCATATTACCTGAGTTCATTGATCGTGAGAAAATAGCAGAGCTATTAGCTCAAGCACACGATGAGAAACAAATAACGGTTATCAGTGCGCACAGCGGCGAAACGTTAAAGAATATGTGCACCGCTCTCGATCAACATGAGCTCAATTGGATACAACAACAAGCGCTATTAATACCCGGTGAACGCGTTGCAACAATTGCTACTCAGCTAGGTTTTAAGCAAATTATTACCGCAGAAAATGCGACCCACGAAAGCATGATAGAGGCACTCCATGACTGGCGACAACACTCGCGATAAAGTTAGTGATGACAATGAAATACAAGCAATAGAAAAGAATACCGAGGCAACTCCACCAAAGGCAGCCAGTGAGACAAAAGAAAATAATATTGCACCGAAAGTTGCGACTAAGAGCAAAAGCGCTGCCAAAAAATGGCTAATGACTAGCACAATATTATTATTGGTGCTCACGCTTATACTGGTTATAGCAGGTTATAAAGGCAAGCAAATATGGAGCCACTACCAAAATGAACAAGAGCAACGTTTAAACGCTCTGGAAAAAGTTACCGCACAACAAAACAATCGAATAGAATCTCTTGGAAATCAACAAAGTCAGCTTTTAGAAAGCCAACAAGAGACTTTAGCAAAACTTGAAAATAGCCAAGAGGCAATACAACAACGTTTAGATAGCCACACACAGCGTTTACGCACTTTAGTAGGCACCAGTCGCGACGACTGGCTACTCGCAGAAGCCCGCTATTTATTGCGCTTAGCCAATCAACGCCTATTAGTCGAGCGTGGTACAGAAGGTGCTCAAGCCCTGCTCGAATCGGCTGATAAAATTTTATTATCGATTGATGATGCGGAAATCTTACCCGTGCGTGAAGCAATTGCGAATGAAATCATGCAATTAAAATTAGCCAAAACTGTCGATAGACAAGGCTTGTATTTACAACTAGGCGCACTAAAGCATCAAGTACAATCATTGCCACTGGTTCCCTTTCGTGAGCATGGCGACCAACCAAAGAGCGAGACATCAATAGAACCAATATCCTCAGAACAAAAAACTTGGTATCAAAGATTTTTGCACAGCATTAGAAAAGCTTTTAAGCAACTTGGTCAGTTTGTCAAAGTTCGTGATCATGCAGAAAAACCAAACCTATTGATCTCTGAGCGCGAGCAATTAAATACCATCAATCAAATTTCTTTATTATTTGAACAAGCACAATTTGCTTTATTACATGAAGAGGAAATGATTTATCGCGTTAGTCTTGAAGAAGTCGTCAAGTGGCTAGATCAATATTACTCTCACTACGATGAGTACGAAGTATTGCATAGTGAAACACTAGCATTAAAACAGCAACCCATTGTCCAATCATTGCCAACAATCCATCGCTCTTCTGAATTGCTCACAGATTACATCGAGCGCTTTCACCGTTTAAATGCAACTGAAGATAAGATGACTGAAAAAGACGCTTCTCCTACTACATCGACTGAACATAGTAAGGAGTTATAAACAATGGTTCGCGGATTTTTATTTTTCTGTTTTTGCTTAGTGATTGGCGCTAGCCTTTATCAACTCGCTGCAAACGATGCCGGCTATTTCTTGATAGTTTGGGGCAAAAAAAGTATTGAGATGAGCTTATGGTTTTTTATGCTCTCTCTACTCCTTATCACCTTTTTTGCCTGGCTTATTTGGTCATTTTTTAGTGGTAGCCTTAGAGGTATTGTTGCCGCAAAACGAAAAGTATTTGGTTACAGCGACGCAAAGGCGCAAGCAAAAACTGTTGAAGGCTTGATTGATTATATCGAAGAAAATTGGGCCTTAGCACGTAAAAAATTAACACGGTCGGCAAGCAAGGTTCCTACTCCGATCATCAACTATCTAGCAGCCGCACGCAGCGCTTATGAATTAGGAGATGAACAAGCCGCGCTGGAGTTGTTGCACAAAGCAGAAAAAAGCGATAGCCATGGCGGCTTGGCTGTATCGATTACTCAGGCACGCATGCAATTAGCCAACAAACAATACGAACAAGCATTAGCAACACTTGAGCGAGCCTCCACAATCAAACCTGAACATCCTGTTGTACTCGCTTTGCGTCAACAAGTTTACACTGCTCTCAAAGATTGGAATGCTTTAAAAAAACTGCTACCCCAACTAAACAAACATAATATTGGCAACAATATGGAACGCCATCATCTCGAAAAGCATTTATACTCGGAACAGCTAAACGAAAAGATCGAAAAGTATCAGGATTCCAATGATGATGAAAAACTCTCCCAACTAAATAAAGTCTGGGGTGAAATACCTAACCATTTACAATGCGAAGAATCAATACTTTCTTCTTACGCTAGCCAGTTAATGGCTTTAGGACAACATAATAGTGCTGAAAAATTACTAGCTGCCTCATTAAATAAACAATGGCAAGGACAATGGCTCGATCTCTATGGCCTGCTACTCTGTGAGGACCCAAAACTTCCACTACAAACTGCCGAAAAATGGTTGAGTGACCATGGCGATAGCCCACATTTATTATTAGCTCTCGGTAGATTATGTCTGCAAAACCAACAATGGGGACGCGCTATAGATTACTTTGAAAAAAGCATTCAGTTATACCCCAGGGTTGAAGCCTATGCTGAACTTGCACGAGTACTTGACTACATCGGCGAAACCGAAAAAAGTCTTCACTTTTATAAAAGAGGCTTAATTAACTCATCAAGCATTTTAATAAACAATGACGTTTATAGAAAAAGTTAAGAGCACATTTAGATATTCGTTAATTTTTTTCTCTTTTATAATCTTCTAGAACTTTCCGATAACCCGCTTGATAATTTGGATAAAGAAATTGATAACCACTATAGAGTAAACGTTGATTTCTACAGCGTTTACTGCTGCGCAATGTACGCCCTAACGCTTTTGGTTTTAGATGCTCTTTTGGTAAATTTAATTGTTGTGCCAACCACTGCTTAACTTCATACAAGGGTGTGGGCTCACAGTCACTGGCCAAATAGTGCGTTTCTATCGTTTCGTATTTTTGCTTTTCAATTAAATGTTGCAACACACCTGCACAGTCATCAGCATGAATACGATTACTATAAAGTATGGGTTCTTTTTCAGCACCCTGACCTTCAATCACTTGTTCTATCAAACGTTGTCGGCCCGGGCCATAGATACCGGAAAAGCGAACCACGCAACTGGAAAAATGACTATTGAGCAATAATTTTTCTGCCTCCAGCAAACGCTGCCCACTGTAAGACTTTGGCTCTGTAATAGATATCTCATCTACCCATTCCGCATTTTGCTGGCCATAGACGCTCGTGCTGGATATAAATAAAATTAATCGGGGCCGATAATCTTGCCCAGCCAAAGAAGTCAACAATACTTCTAGAGGTTTAACATAAGCGCTTTGATAACCTTCATCACTCATATCATCAGGCGTAAGCGTAATCACAATGACATCCCTTTTGGTTTGCAACAAGCTAGCCATGGCGGAAGTATCTAGTATGTTAGCTTGCACCACCGATACACCAGGGTAATGAAATTTACTACGCCTTATACCGGTAATATCATATTGATTAAATAGTTTTTTTGATAAACGCTGCGCAATATCACCAAAACCAATTAATAATATATTTTCTTTAGTCTCGCTCATTAATTTTTCTCATTTTAAAGATGCTACCAAAATAAAGACCTACTAATATTAATGCCCCACCAATAAAATGATAAAAATATATAGCCTCTTTTAAAATGGTTACCGCTAAAATTGCTGTAAACAAAGGCATTAAGTAGGTGGATAGTGCCGTAATATTTGGGCCTAATACTTTAACTCCATGGTTCCAGAAAATATAAGCCAATATGGAAGGAAAAATAGCGACGTATAAAAAAGCAGGGATAACATCAATCCTTAAAGAAATACTAGGTAACACTAGCCATTCAACAACAAACAAAACAAAAACTAAAGGTAATCCTGCAGCAATTAATACAGTGATCAATGCCACCGCATTTAATTTAATAGGATATTTTCGCAATAAAACGGAATACAGAGACCAAAGTAAAGCCAAACCAAAGACTAAGATATCACCCTCATTAAAATGCAACGATAAAAACTGCTTAAAATCGCCTTGACTAATAATAATCAAAACGCCTATTAACGATATCGCTATACCCAATAATTGCCAATTTGTTGGACGAATAGCTAAGAGAATCCAGCTAATCAACAAGGCAACTAAAGGTAAGGTCGAAGCTACAAGTGTAATATTCACCGCCGTAGAGGAATGTGCGGCTAGATAAAATACTGCATTGTAAATAGCGATGCCCATCGTGCCCAATAAAAAAATGACTAACCAACGTTGGCGAATAACCGGTAAATTTCCTTTGAGATGGGGCCAGGAAAAAGGCAATATAAATAAAAAAGCAAAAAACCAACGTCCACACGCTAAAGTCAGTGGTGGAATATCTGCTGTGACAAAACGGGCAATGATTGCATCACCTGCCCAGAAAAGGTTTGTTAAAATAAGCCCCAATAAAGCTAAGGCTTGCTGATTATATTGTTGGGT
>JBNKUQ010000031.1:33588-33828 GCA_050298695.1 Cellvibrionaceae bacterium | reverse complement strand
TATTAATGTATGAGTCACTGAAACTTACAATCATTTTTTTAGCTATTAAGATGAGGAAGTTTATGGTTCATCATAAAATATTTATTCGCGATATTTTCTGAGAGCGGATATTTCTGTTAATACTGTTGTTGCAAAGGTTCCAACCGGCAAGCTAAAAGATAAAATAAGATCGCCTTTATCCCAGTATAGTCCTATGTTATCTGGAAATAGGGCCAAGGAGCGACGCTCTTGCTTTAATCC
>JBNKUQ010000031.1:0-33578 GCA_050298695.1 Cellvibrionaceae bacterium | reverse complement strand
GTCACGCCCCTGCACGACGGGTCACCCAGAAGAGGATGGTTTTATCATAAAACCGGCTACAAAATGTTTGTGTACGGGTACGTACTACCGTTTCAGAATGACTGGCATTTTGTAATTTTGAAAATTTTCTTCTATAGCTGCACAATTATCGCGAGTCTGTAGACGTCCTCTCCCCCAGAGAGCGCCGGTGGGGAAGCCATTTTCCATCACATCGCCAGGAATCGATGTTTGCCAATTGTGCAGCATCACTCTTTCTGCAAGTATTGTATTAAATAAATAGGAGCGTGCAGCAGACATAACCATAGATTTTCTTGAGCGGTGAGGTTTTTGCCCATTACAAAACCATTCTTGTGCAGCAATCAGATTGCTATTATCAAGACCAAAACGCTGCTCCCCAAAATAGTTTGGTATGCCCTGATTTAAGCGATGTTTTATTTCTTGAGAAAAAAATTCCTGGTCGGCTATTGAAGGTGCCTTTCCGTTTACTACTACATCACGCAAGCGAATTGTAAAAGCATTGGAGTGATGAGAGCCTAGGCGAAGCTTTTTATGATGGCGGTGGACTTCTAAAATAGTCACTCCTTCGATATCACATTGTTCCCAATTAATCGTGTTTTGCTTAGGTGCATAAAGGCTAAACCATTGCCGTGTAACCGCATGGCGATCTTTGCGGCCGCAGTAGCCAACCGAGCTGTGCTCAAGACCACAAAATTTTGCGAGTTGTTCACCTACCCAATGAGTATTTTGTCCTATTTTCTCAATGTGTAATAGCCAATGTTCCCCTTCTTCTGTTGCTGAAAATCCTAAGTTTTCATAAACGATAAAGTCTTCGACTTGCGTACGAAACTGACCTGATCATCCCAAGTTAGAATAAGCTGTCGTTGTGGTATTGAGTATGGGTGCTGTTTCAGTAGCCATAAATAAGTGGTGCCGGATGATTTTGAGATGGCATAGTAAGTCAGTGTTAGCCTATTCGCTAGTGTGATGTTATTGCTACACGATTCTGTTATTGTACTTTAGGGTAGCTATAATGAAGAACATGAGCGAAAAATTGTCACCGCCAATAATTGATCCGCAGGCGCAGCTCGAAAAATTAGAGCTACAAAGACGTGCTTTGGAGCAGTTGTTAAAGGCGACCTGTTCTGCTGAGAACTTACGCCTTGGCCTGGAAACTACATTATTGTTAGGTAAGCCCACAGGGCACTCTTCTGAAAAAGCCATGGCCATTTACCGGCTATTGGATGAAAAAACAAAAAATTTGTCCAACTCTGAGATAAACCTTCGTTTACAGGGAATTGAAAAAAATCTTAAGCGGCATTTGCTTGCAGCTTTGTCCTATCTTGAACGGCTAGAAAGTGATGAAGGGCAGACTGAGGGTTTATTCGCCCTTGACGATGTACAAAAATCTATAAGCGATTTCCGTCGCTCTTCCCAGACCATGGTAGCCCTACAAGTTTTGCTGAATTTGCGTGGTTTACCCGTGACGCCTCGCGCAGTGAGTTTGTCGCAGGAAGTTTTGCAAGAAAAGCTTGAGCGTGCCTCTGTGCGTGAGCGGGCATGTCGTCGGCAAGTCATGGGTGATACGCTTGCTATGGAAGAAGAAATTAGACAGCTATTAGCAAGGGATCAATCATCTGATGTGATTAACTCCATATTGAAACAGATATTGCAGGGCTTGCAGGCCAATAGAAGGCATTTGGAAGCAGGGCTAAATATTCAAGATCTGCCCCATCCTATTGAATCAATGGTATTGACAGAGGTTGCTAGGGAAGTTGCATTTGAAAAAAATGAAGATAATATCGGCGCACCTAAAAAAGCCTCTCATAAGCTGAAATCGATTGAGGCATCCGAAAAAGCTTATGCTGGCAATACTAGCTTTTGGGGCATATTACTACACTACCTTTGGATGCCGTGCCTATCGTTATTGAAACGATTATTCGCCCGTGGAAAAGGTCGCCAAAAGACAAAAAAATAAGCTTTTCCAGAATTTTGTGACCGAATGCATTATCTGGGTCTACCCCGATGTTTGTTTTCTTTGTCGTCTGCGCGTTGTATAAATTGGGCATGGGGCCCGATGGTTTAAACCTGGGAATACCACCGTAAAATTGATGTTAAGCACAGTACATGTAGTAGAGCTCAGTAAATCAGCGATCAAGGGGCTTGAGGCCTTGCACTGTATGTCGTTAGACACGATAATACGCGCCCCGAAATGGTAGGTTTTCTGTATAAATTGTAGTGACTACCAACATAGCTCTTAAATCTCTCTCAAACTAAAGGTATTTTGTGGTGAATCGACCTAAGCCAGACGACTATTTTAAAGATTGGAAAGAACGCGAAGCCTTGGCAGAAGCCATGATTCCGATGATTGGCAAGCTGTATCGCGAAAATGATGTCAAAGTTTACATTTATGGACGCCCCCTGATTAACCGCTCTGTCATTGATATCATGAAGCACCACCGTGCAGTGCGTCAGGTTGAAGAGAACGAATTGTCAGAATTTGAGAGCTTTCCCATCCTTAGGGCGATGACCGAGCTTGATCTGGGCACGGCACATATCGATCTTGGCAAGCTTACCGCAAAACACATGAGCGAAGGTCAGCCTGAAGATATCAAAGCCTGGGTTGCTAATGAGTTAGCTGAATTTGTGGGGGCAGATCAAAAGCAGTTAAAGGAGCCGCAGGATGTTGTGTTATATGGCTTTGGCCGTATCGGTCGCTTGATGGCGCGTTTGCTTATCGAAAAAACGGGCGGTGGTGATTTATTGCGCCTTAAAGCGATTGTCGTTCGCAATGGCGGGAAAGATGACATCATTAAGCGAGCAAGTCTCTTACGCCGTGATTCTGTGCATGGTAGCTTCAAAGGTACCATCCGTGTAGATGAAGAAATCAACACATTGGTATGTAATGGCTTAGAAGTCAAAGTTATTTATGCCAACTCTCCTGCAGAAATCGATTACACCGCTCACGGTATCAAAGATGCTATTTTGGTTGACAACACAGGGGCGTGGCGCGATGAAGAAGGTCTGTCGCAACACCTCAAATGTCCTGGTATCAGTAAAGTTCTATTGACAGCACCTGGCAAAGGCGACATGAAAAATGTGGTTTACGGTATCAATAACGACACCATTGAGCCTACCGATAAGATTATTTCAGCCGCTTCATGTACAACGAATGCAATCACTCCAGTACTGAAAGCGATGATGGACAAATATGGTGTTAAGCGTGGTCATGTGGAAACTGTGCATTCATACACAAATGACCAAAACCTTATTGATAACTATCACAAAGGTGAGCGACGTGGGCGCAGTGCACCATTGAATATGGTGTTAACGGAGACTGGCGCTGCGAAAGCCGTTCAAAAAGCGATTCCTGAATTAGCCGGTAAATTGACAGGTAATTCCATCCGTGTGCCTACGCCCAATGTGTCTATGGCGATCTTGAATCTGCAATTATTAAAAGGTACAACAAAAGACGAACTCAACGACTACATGCGTGAAATAGCAATGCATTCACCCTTGCAGCAGCAGATTGACTTCACTAATTCACCAGAAGTTGTTTCAACGGATTTCGTTGGTTCGCGTAAAGCGTGTATTTTTGATAGTAAGGCGACAATTGTCGATGACGACAGTTGTGTTTTGTACTGTTGGTACGACAATGAATTTGGTTACAGTTGCCAGGTTATGCGTTGTCTCGAGCAGATGGCTGGTGTTGATTACAAAACTTACCCATCTGAATAAGTTTAAGGGCAGTATTGGTTGCTGAAAAAGGGGCTCTTTGATAGCCCCTTTTTTATTTTGGGTGTTTGTAATCGGGCTGTAAGTAGCTATTTATCGATTTTGGTATCGCCGCTAAAAATTCTTTATTACTCTATTTGGATTAGCTAGTTTGTCCTTTTTCTACAAATTGAATGCTTTTTAAACGCAATTGGGTGTTTATTTGTTTTTTCAAGAATAAATTTTCCGTTTTGACTGGAAAGGCATCAGTCGCACCCTTATAATTGCGCCCGTTTTAGCAATGTCCTGCTATTTTGCTTAATCATCTACAACGAAGTAACTTTGATGACTTATTTGGTTAATATAATCAGACATTCCCTTTCTATATATGCAGTTCTGCATTGTCTGTCCTTTGCCAACATACTCATCATTTTAAATCCCACCACTAAACCAGGTTAGAGCTGTATGATCAAAATCCGTCGGGGCTTGGATTTGCCTATAACTGGCAATCCTGAACAAGTTATCAGCGAAGCGCCAAAGTCGCGATCGGTCGCGGTTGTTGGGCCAGATTATCACGGTATGAAGCCGACTATGGCTGTTAAAGAAGGTGATAAGGTCAAACTGGGTCAGCTTCTTTTTACAGACAAAAAAACAGAAGGTGTGCGCTATACCGCCCCTGCAGCTGGTACGGTTGTCGCGATTAATCGAGGCGCCCGCCGTGTTTTACAGTCCGTTGTTATTGATGTAGAAGGTGATGAGGCTGAAAGCTTTGCGAAATTCAAAGCGGAAGAAATATCGGGCTTGAGTCGAGAGGTTATCGTTGAAAACTTGGTGGCTTCGGGGCAGTGGACAGCATTTAGAACGCGTCCATTTAGTAAAGTCCCTGCAATTGATAGCACGCCAGCTTCTATATTTGTTACAGCAATAGATACCAATCCATTAGCTGCGGATCCTACTGTTGTGTTAACAAAAGAAGCAGAGTCTTTCAGTTTAGGGTTAATGCTGTTAACCAAATTGACCGAAGGCAATATTTACGTTTGTAAAGCGGTTGATGCCAATATCAATATTCCGAATAACCCCAAGTTAAAGGTTGAAGCTTTTGCCGGTGTTCATCCGGCAGGTAACGCAGGTACGCATATTCATTTTTTGGATCCTGTCAGCACGAGTAAAACTGTCTGGACTATTGGCTATCAAGACGTTATTGCTTTTGGTCATTTATTTACCAGTGGGAAGATATACACAGACCGCGTGATAGCTGTGGCTGGTCCGCGTGTTGAGAAGCCACGGTTACTAAAAACTCGTATGGGCGCCAACTTGGATGAACTCACTGCGGGTGAACTGAAGCCCGGTAATAACCGTGTTATATCCGGTTCTGTGTTTGGCGGCCGTACAGCCAGTGGTGCTTTCGCATATCTTGGTCGCTATCACAATCAAGTCAGTGTAATAGAAGAGGGGGATGAGCGTCCTTTCTTACATTACTTGCGTCCAGGTTTTGATTATTTTTCTACCATGGGAATTTATATTTCTAGTTTATTTAAGGGCAAGAAGTTTGATTTCACCACGACAACTTCAGGTAGTGAGCGAGCAATGGTGCCAGTAGGTTCCTATGAAAATGTTATGCCTCTGGATATTTTGCCTACTCAGTTATTACGCTCTCTCATTGTAGGGGATACCGATATGGCACAAAAACTGGGTTGTTTGGAGTTAGATGAAGAAGATTTGGCGCTGAGTACGTATGTTTGCCCTGGCAAGTATGAATACGGGCCACTATTGCGCGACAATCTGACACGAATTGAGAAAGAGGGGTAGGTAATGAGTTTACGGTCCATTCTGAAAAATATGGAGCCCCACTTCCATAAAGGTGGAAAATACGAAAATTGGTATGCGCTTTATGAAGCGATTGATACCTTTTTTTATCGCCCGAGTGATGTGACTAAAACAACGTCCCACGTGCGTGATGGTATTGATCTTAAGCGCATTATGATTACCGTATGGGTGTGTACTTTTCCAGCCATGTTCTATGGTATGTATAACGTAGGATACCAGGCCAATACCATCATGGCTGATCTTGGATTAGCGGCTATTGAAGGCTGGCGAGGTGGTGTTATTGATTTGTTTGCGGGTGGCTACAGTGCAGACAGTCTATGGGACTGTTTTGTACATGGCGCTGCCTATTTCCTTCCTCTTTACGCAACTGTTTTTGTGGTAGGTGCTTTTTGGGAAGTATTATTTGCCATGAAGCGTGGTCACGAAGTGAATGAAGGCTTTTTTGTGACTTCCGTTCTTTTTGCGCTCATTTGTCCACCCGATTTACCTTTGTGGCAAGCGGCTTTAGGTATTACTTTCGGTATCGTCATTGGTAAAGAAGTGTTTGGTGGTACCGGTAAAAACTTCCTTAACCCTGCATTAACCGGACGTGCATTTTTGTATTTTGCCTATCCTGCCTATATGTCTGGCGATTCCGTTTGGACCACCGTAGATGGTTACACAGGAGCTACGGCGCTATCACACGCTGCTAGTGGTGGCCTCGATGTATTAAATGCCCAAATAGGCTGGATGAATGCTTTCTTGGGTAATGTTAATGGTTCTATTGGTGAAGTATCGACCCTAATGATCTTTATTGGTGGCGCTGTATTGTTGATCACTCGTATTGCTTCCTGGCGCATCATGGCCGGCGTGATGTTGGGAATGGTGGCAACAGCGACCTTACTTAACTTTGTCGGTTCCGATAATAATGCTATGTTTAATGTACCTTGGTATTGGCATTTAGTCATGGGTGGCTTTGCCTTTGGTATGGTATTTATGGCGACTGATCCCGTTTCTTCATCAATGACAAACACGGGTAAGTGGTGGTTCGGCGCGTTAATCGGTTTTATGACTGTGCTGATTCGTGTGATTAACCCGGCTTTCCCAGAAGGTATTATGTTGGCTATTTTATTTGCTAACTTATTTGCGCCATTGATCGATCACTTTGTCGTTCAGGCAAATATTAAGCGGAGGTTGGCACGTGTCTAATAAAGATTCTATTCAAAAAACCTTTACGGTTGCATTTTTGCTGTGTTTGGTTTGCTCTATTATTGTATCGACAGCAGCGGTGATGTTAAAACCTGCGCAAGTCGCTAATAAATCGAAAGACTTTAAAATTAATATCCTTAAGGCGGGTGGTTTATACGAGCAGGGCATTGCTGACGGAAAGTCTATCAATGAAATGTTTCAAATGGTCACCACTAAAATAGTTAACTTGGACACAGGCGAGTATAACGACAGCATTGACCCCGAAGCTTATGATCAACGCAAGGCCTCCAAAGATCCTTCGCTTTCGGAAGGTCTGAGCGCGGATAAAGATATCGCAAAGATCAATAGAAGAGAAAAATACGCTGAAGTTTATCTCGTTAATGATGGCGATCAGTTAAAGAAAGTTATCTTACCTATTAAAGGCTATGGATTGTGGTCGACTTTGTATGGCTTTATTTCCTTAGAAGCCGATTTAAACACAGTATCTGGCGTCACTTTTTATGAGCATGGCGAAACACCAGGACTTGGTGGCGAGGTTGACAACCCTAGCTGGAAAGCTAAATGGGAAGGTAAAAAAGTCTACGAAGGCGGTGTGGGTGAAAACGTTGGTTTGAGTGTTATCAAGGGCACTGTCGATAGCGCAACACCGAATAATGAACACAAAATCGATGGCTTATCAGGAGCAACGTTAACTACACGTGGTGTTGATAATTTAGTGAAGTTTTGGATGGGTGATATGGGCTATGCCAAATATCTACATAATTTACAGAAGAGTGGGGAGGCTTAGTCATGAAAGTTAAAGAATTGCTCTTTAAGCCCGTTTTTGAAAACAACCCTATCGCATTGCAAATTCTTGGTATTTGTTCTGCGTTAGCCGTCACCAGTAGCCTTAAAGTGACCATTGTTATGTGTATAGCGGTAACTTTGGTTACGGGGTTTTCAAACCTGTTTGTATCATTGGTGCGCAACTATGCACCGAGCAGTATTCGTATCATTGTGCAAATGACGATTATCGCTTCTCTTGTTATTGTTGTAGATCAAATTCTTAAAGCCGTTGCCTATGATATCAGTAAGCAACTGTCGGTATTTGTCGGTTTGATTATTACTAACTGTATTGTAATGGGGCGTGCCGAAGCCTTTGCCATGAAAAACCCTCCCATCCCCAGTTTTTTTGATGGTATTGGTAACGGCTTAGGATATAGCACTTTGTTACTTGTGCTTGCTTTTATTCGCGAACTCTTTGGTTCAGGTAAATTATTTGGGCATGAAATTCTCCCATTGGCAACCGAAGGTGGCTGGTATATTTCTAATGGCATATTACTATTGCCCCCCAGCGCATTTTTCTTAATAGGTCTTTTTATTTGGGCACTTCGCTCTTGGAAGAAAGATCAACTAGAGCAAGATGAATTTAAAATTGCTCCTAATACACAAGCGAAGGAGGCTCACTAATGGAAGCGTTACTTAGTTTATTTGTTCGTGCCATCTTTATTGAAAATATGGCATTGGCTTTCTTCCTGGGAATGTGTACGTTTATCGCCGTATCCAAAAAAATAGAAGCCGCGATTGGTTTGGGTATTGCTGTCATTGTCGTGCTGAGTATTACTACACCTGTTAACAACTTACTATATACCTACCTTTTATCTGATGGTGCCTTAGCTTGGGCTGGTTTTCCTGATGTGGATTTAAGTTTCTTGGGTTTGATTACCTATATCGGTGTTATTGCTGCATTGGTACAAATTTTGGAAATGTTCTTAGATAAGTATGTTCCTGCTTTATACAATGCCCTAGGTGTTTTTCTGCCTTTAATTACGGTTAATTGTGCTATTTTGGGGGCATCGCTATTTATGGTTGAGCGCGACTATAACTTCAGCGAGAGCTTGGTATTTGGTGCGGGCTCTGGTGTAGGCTGGGCCTTGGCGATTACGGCACTGGCTGGTATTCGTGAAAAAATGAAATATAGCGATGTTCCAGAAGGTCTTCGTGGCTTGGGCATTACATTTATCACTGTCGGTTTGATGTCGTTGGGCTTTATGTCATTCGGCGGCATTGATCTATAAGGGTGAGGTAGATAACCATTATGCAAATTGAAATTATTCTTGGTGTCGCAATGTTTACAGGGCTGGTTCTAGCTCTGGTCGCTGTGATTTTGTCAGCACGTGCCAAGCTGGTTAGCTCTGGTGATGTGGTCATTACAGTTAACCACGAAAAGAAAATTACCGTTCCCGCAGGTGGCAAGCTGCTCAATACGTTAGCTGATTCTGGTTTATTCTTGCCGTCAGCTTGTGGTGGTGGTGGTAGTTGTGCGCAGTGTAAATGTATTATCGAATCTGGTGGTGGCGGTATTTTGCCAACGGAAGCTTCACACTTTACCAAACGTGAAGTGAATGAAGGTTGGCGCTTATCTTGTCAGGTTGCGGTTAAACAAGATATGGAAGTTGAAGTTGAAGATGATGTCTTTGGTGTTAAGCAGTGGGAATGTGTGGTTGAATCAAATCCCAACGTTGCCACCTTTATTAAAGAGCTAACGCTGAAACTGCCAGAAGGTGAAAATGTTGACTTTCGTGCAGGTGGTTATGTTCAGTTGGAAGCACCTCCTCACCATGTTAAGTACAGTAACTTTGAAGTTGATGAAGAATATCGTGGCGACTGGGAGCGTTTCGGCTTTTTTGATTTAGAGTCTAAGGTTTCAGATACGACTATCCGTGCGTATTCGATGGCTAACTACCCAGAAGAGCGCGGTGTTGTGAAGTTCAACATTCGTATTGCCACACCACCACCCGGTTCGAAGGGAATTCCTCCTGGTATCATGTCTTCCTATGTATTTAATCTAAAGCCAGGTGATAAAATTAAAGTATATGGTCCTTTTGGTGAGTTCTTCGCGAAAGACACTGATGCCGAAATGGTCTTTATTGGTGGTGGTGCAGGTATGGCGCCTATGCGCTCTCATATCTTTGATCAACTTCGCCGCCTAAAAACAGACCGGAAGATTTCTTTCTGGTATGGCGCACGTTCTTTACGTGAACTATTTTATCAAGAAGACTACGATACATTGGCTGCGGAAAATGATAACTTTGATTGGCATATTGCCTTGTCTGATCCGCAACCCGAAGATAATTGGAGTGGTTTAACAGGTTTTATTCACAACGTGCTATTAGATGAGTACTTAAAAGATCATCCTGCACCGGAGGATTGTGAATATTATATGTGTGGGCCCCCAATGATGAACCAAGCCGTTATTAATATGCTTAAAGATTTGGGCGTTGAAGATGAAAATATTATGCTAGATGATTTCGGCGGTTAAGGAATTAATGCGGTATTTTTTTGAAATTAACTTAAAAAAATCAAAAACAAGAACGGGGCTAGGGTTAACACCTAAAGCCTCGTTTTTGTTTTTGGTTGTCTTATTATTTGCTTGTGATAACAATAGTTCTCAAGATGCTATGTATCTACATGGCTCAACAATGGGGACGACTTACAATGTTACAGTCATAGCACCTCCTCCTGGAGTGGCGCAGTCTCAACTGCAACAAAGTATTGATCAGAGTTTAAAAAGTATCAATCAGCAAATGTCTACCTATATTGCTGATTCAGATATCATGCGTTTTAATCAAAGTTCTATCAACCAAACTCAAAAAATTTCACCTGAGTTTTTTGACGTTCTGCGTTTGAGCCAAGAAGTAGCACAAAAAACAGATGGCTATTTTGATATTACTATTGGACCTTTAGTCGAGTTATGGGGGTTTGGTAAAAATCCAAAACAGCAAGTGCCAAGTGCTGAAGCTATTGCCGAAGCAAAGACGAGGGTAGGCTGGCAGTATTTAATACTCAATGAAGAACGGCAAACTATCGAAAAGCAGCGCCCGTTGTGGTTAGATGTTTCGGCGGTAGCTAAAGGCTTTGCGGTTGATAAATTGTCTGAATTGCTGGATGATAAAGGCATATCACATTATCTTGTGGAAATCGGTGGAGAGATGCGTGTTAAGGGTCGCAATCGCCAACAAGATCTATGGCGTATTGGTATTGAAACCCCCTCGTTGTTAAATAAACAGGCCAAACAATTGGTGACTTTAACCAATAAAGCAATAGCGACGTCCGGAGATTATCGTAATTTTTTTGAAGAAAATGGTCAGCGTTTTTCTCACACCATCAATCCAGAAACAGGTAGACCTGTCAAACATAACATAGCATCGGTGAGTGTGATCGCGGATACCGCTGCCGAAGCCGATGCACTGGCAACCGCTTTAAATGTGTTAGGTGAAAAAGCTGCTTTAGCATTGTCTTCAGAATTGCAGTTAGCCGTTTATTTTATTTTCTATGAAAATGCAGATGGTCGTAATGAGGCAGAAGGCCGTAGCCAGGTAGAAAATAACGAGAAAGCAAGCTATCGCACTTTTTATACCGATGCGTTTAAGCAATACATTCAATAGGTGATTTTAATGGCAACTGTATTACTAGCATTTCTTCTTCTTGGTTTTGTGATAATGGCAATGTCCATTGGTGTTTTACTGGGAAGAAAACCGATAAGTGGTTCTTGTGGTGGTGTTGGCGCTGCATTAGGTGAAAAAGATTACACTTGTGATATCTGTGGTGGTGATCCCAATAAGTGCGATGAGCAGCAAGCGAATGTCGACGTGGATAAATATGCTGATTTAGGTGTTGATGTAAGCAAAAATAAAAGCTCTGAATGACTTTCTAATTAGTCGGACATGGATGGTCTGTCCAGCGGCAATTAGCTGCGGCGAGAAGTAAAAATACCAACAAGTCGACTTATTTGCGACAGGGTTTTTGCTTGGATTCCTGAAAAAATCAGGGAAGGCTTTTTAGGGTTAACTAAGCAAAAGTAGTAATGTAAAAATGAGAGTTAAGTGATAGTAAGGTAAGATTTTATGGCAGATTTCTTTTACGACGTGTTAGTTATTGGTTCAGGTCCATCTGGTGAAGGCGCGGCAATGAGTGCTGCAAAAAACGGTTTGAAAGTTGGTATGGTAGAAAGCTGTCAATGGATTGGTGGCAATTGTATTCACAAGGGAACGATTCCTTCGAAGGCATTGCGTCATGTTGTAAAAGAACTCATCATTTATCGTAAAAGTAATTTATTCCATCAAGTGGGTGATATGCATTCAATCACTTTTCCAGAAGTCTTAAAAGAAGCAAAGCGAATCATTCCTAGACAAGTTGACGTACATTCTTCTTTTTATATTAAAAATAGAGTCAAACTGCACACGGGTGTTGCAAACTTTATTGATGCGAATACTGTTGAAGTGGTTTCTAGTAAAAAAGTTTCAGAAAAAATTAGTGCCAAAAACATTGTTATTGCCACGGGGTCGCGCCCTTATCACCCAACTGATATTGATTTTAATCACCCTAGAGTATACGACAGCGATACTATTCTCGAGATGGATCACACTCCGCGTAGTTTAATTGTTTATGGTGCAGGTGTGATTGGTTGTGAGTATGCTTCTATTTTTGCAGGGATGGATGTAAAGGTTGATCTAATTAATACCCGTGAGCATTTATTATCATTTCTTGATCACGAAATTTCAGATGCATTGAGCTATCATCTGCGTGAAGAAGGTGTCATGGTGCGCCACCAAGAAGAAATTGATCGGTTAGAAACTGATGATAAATCGGTAACGCTTTATCTCAAATCAGGTAAACGCATTCACGCCGATGCTTTACTGTGGTCAAACGGTCGTACTGGTAATACCGATCAGTTAGCACTAGAAAAGGCGGGACTTGAAGCAGATGGCAGAGGGCAATTAAAAGTTAATAAACGTTATCAAACTAATGTAGAAAATATTTTTGCTGCCGGGGATGTGATTGGTTGGCCAAGTTTAGCAAGTGCATCTTACGATCAGGGCCGTGCTGTTGCTGATAGTATTGTTGGTGCTCAAGTTGATTTTATTGATGATATGCCTACTGGTATTTATACCCTTCCTGAAATTAGCTCCCTGGGTAAAACCGAACGCGAGCTCACAGACGAAAAAATTCCCTACGAAGTGGGACGCGCCTTCTTCAAAAGTATTGCACGAGCGCAAATCAGTGGCGAAGAAGTGGGTATGTTAAAAATCCTTTTTCATTTAGATACCTTTGAAATTTTAGGTATTCATTGCTTTGGCGCCGAGGCATCAGAAATTATTCATATTGGCCAAGCCATTATGAAACAACCAGGAGAGGCAAATAATATCCATTATTTTGTTAATACCACCTTTAATTATCCTACGATGGCCGAGGCATATCGCATTGCGGCTTTAGCTGGCCTGAATCGAGTGAAGCGTTTTAATCGTCATTAATTGCTACAAATTTATTTAGGCAACAATTTTATTGTTCTATGAAGGGCGGTTTTAATACCGCTCTTTTTTATTGTTTCACTTTAATTGCTTGTTTATCGATCAAAGTTTAGCTGAATAGGGCGTTTTTAGGGTGAATGTGCTAAATTTAGTGAATGAATTGGAGATTTAGCCTTTCATATAGCCTTAGGGCATCTCTGGAGATTATCAAATACGCTTTGTGGTATAGAAACGTAGACAAAAATAGCGCTACTTAGTAATGTAACGCCTTAACTGATAACGAATGATTATATGGTTTCCTCTATGCAAACAGCATCCGCTAACGCCGATAATAGTCACTTTAACAAGTATAAAATCAATTTAACGTCATTGAACTTGGTAAAAGAAGAGTTGGTTATTACCATTGAACAAGCGGCGACACAGTTGGAAGGCTTTGTCAGTGATCGTGAAAATGATAAGTTGCTTGAATCTTGTATCGACTCGTTGAAACAAATCCGAGGTAGCTTAGCCCTCATCGAACTACATGGTGCCCATGAGCTAGCGAGTGAGTTGCTACAAAGCGCAGAAAAGTTAAAGGCATCAACGGTACCTTTGGAGGATGAGAAACTATCTGCTCTCACTAAAGGCTTTTTTGTGCTGTCGTGCTATTTTGAATATGCCTTACAGAAAGAGTGCGGCTTACCTGCGTTAATGGTTCCCTACATTAATGATATTCGCACGGCTAATCGTGAGCCTATTATTAGGGAAAGTTACTTCGCTGATGCGATCACATCTTATCAACTGGCTTCTGGTGAAAAACCAGAAGCCATCCCTAAAGGGGATAGTTTATCGGCAATGGCGCGTCGTTTTCGGCATATGTATCAAGTTGGTTTGCTTGGTTTTATTAAGGAAGTGAGAATAGAAGCGTCTTTGCAACTTATGCAGAGGGCAACGGATAAAATATCAAAGTATGCGAAAGGTAGTCCAAGTGAAACCTTTTGGTGGCTACTAAATAATACCTTGATTGCTTTTTCTAGCGCTGAGATGGCGACCACCCTAGAGCGAAAACGCTTATTTGGACTTATTGATAAAGAATTTAAGCGCGTAGAAAAAGAAGAAAAGGAAGCGTTTAAACACCAAGTTGAATCCGAATGCTTAAAAGAAATGGCGTACTATATTGCGTTATCTGGCTTAAATGAGGAGCCATTTTCAAAAATTAAAACGGCATTTGGCCTTTCTAATCTAAGTTATACCGAAAAAAATCGCATTAGTGAGATGAATTCACTCACGGGGCCTAGTGCCAGTACCGTAAGCTCGGTTGCAGAAACCTTGAAGGGTGAATTAAGAGCGGCAAAAGAAGTGATGGAGTTCGCATCTGAAAGTGAAGATGCAACTATAGACAACTATGAAGAGTTTGTTATTAGTATCAGTAAAATTCGAGATATTCTTGATGTCGTTGGTCTAAAGTCAGCCGCACAATCCATGAAGCAGCAATTGGAAAAAGTGAAGACATGGCAGGAAAGTGGCGAGAAAGCAGATGCTGCGGATATGATGGATATAGCCGATGCCTTCCTTTATGTTGAAAGCGTTTTAGATAGCATTGAAAAACGTAACTTCTCTGATGAAAAACTGGCAGAAGTGAATCAACTTTCTCGTAACCAAATGATCATAAGTAGCCACTTAGCAGACGCTCAACTAGTCGTATTAGAAGAAGCTGAAGCTGGTTTGACGATGGTAAAGCGTGCGCTTAGTGCCTTTTCTGAATCCTCTTATGATCGCGTCCATATTAAAAACGTCAATAAAACAATGAATAGTGTTCGTGGCGGTATGGCGGTTTTAGAGTTGCCTCGTGCGGCAGAAGTGGTGGCGAGTTGTGTACAGTTTATCGATGGTTCACTCCTATCCAATAACCAGCCAGCGGCTCTAGAGCATATGTTGGAAACCTTTGCTGATGCCATTATTTGTTTAGAATATTATTTAGATTGTTTAAAAATTGATAAAAATATCAGTGATGATACTCTGATTATCGCTGAAGAAAGCTTGGCTGCTCTTGGTTATGGCGTTAGCTATTCTAAAAATAAAATTTAAAAATTATTCGTGCTGATAAAAATCGGTATGAACAATTTTTATGAATACTTACAAGCGGTTTAGTAAAAAGAATACATCGTCATCCCCGCGAAGGCGGGGATCCAGATTTAAATGTATTAATTAGTTAACCCTGAAAAAAGCCTTCCCTGGCTTTTTTCAGGAGTCGAAACAAAAATTCTGGCGCAAATGCGTCGATTTACTGGTATTTTTGCTTCTCGCATCGGCCTAATCGGCCAATGGCCTCACTTCCCTGTGAGGCACGTCGACCAGAAAAATGCTTTGAGCATCAGGTTTCTGGTCGAAATATATTGTCAAGCCAACGATTTTATTTTCTAAATCAGTCTGTTGTGCATTTTTCAGGATCGACTAATTAATGCCTGGATTCCCGCCTTCGCGGGAATGACGCTACAAATAATCATTATATTAATATTAACTGAATGTACTCTTTTTAAGCCTCTTGTTACTAAGAAATAAGCTTAAACAATTGCTCTAAACTTTCCTTCGCATCGCCGAATAACATGCGTGTGTTTTCTTTATAAAATAGAGGGTTTTCTACCCCCGCATAACCCGTTGCCATCCCTCGTTTTAATACGATCGTTGTTTTTCCCAACCACGGCTGTAGCACCGGCATACCAGCGATGGGGCTGTCGGGTACTTCCTTGGCTGCAGGATTTACAATATCATTGGCGCCAATCACGATGGAAACATCGACATCAGGAAAATCTTCATTGATTTCATCCATTTCAAAAACAATATCGTAGGGGACCTTCGCTTCTGCCAATAATACATTCATGTGTCCTGGCATACGGCCCGCAACGGGGTGAATGCCAAAGCGTACATTAACGCCTTGCTTGCGTAAATTTTTCGTAATGTCATTGACCATATGCTGCGCTTGCGCAACCGCCATTCCATAACCAGGGATAATCATGACTTCTTTAGCGCTGGTGAGTAGGTCGGCGACTTCATCAACATTGATAGGGGTAACTTCACCTTCTATCGCTGCTGATTCTCCATTAGTTTTTTGACTACCAGAGCCAAAACCACCAGCAATAACTGAAATAAAATGACGGTTCATTGCTCTACACATAATGTAGGATAAAATGGCGCCGCTACTCCCCACTAGTGCACCGATAACAATCAATAAATCATTAGATAGCATAAAACCAAGAGCAGCCGCAGCCCAACCAGAGTAGCTATTAAGCATCGATACAACGACTGGCATATCAGCCCCGCCAATAGCGGCTACCATATGAATGCCAAATAGTAAGGCAATAATCGTCATTGCAACGAGGGGCATTAAACCGCCACCATTGGCTGCCTCATTGACAAAAGTTATTCCAAAGTAAATTGCCAAAAGCAGTAAAATTAAATTTAGCCAGTGTCTGGCGGGGAGTAACAGAGGTTTACCCCCCCATTTACTACTCAGCTTTAAGTAAGCCACTACAGAGCCTGAAAAGGTGAGAGCGCCAATTAAAATGCCGATATAAGTTTCGATATCATGAATCGTTTTCTCAACTCCGCTGAAGTTTTGAGTATGACTAAGAAAATTAGCATAGCCCACCAGTACAGCTGCTAGACCAACCAAACTATGTAGAATGGCAACGAGCTCTGGCATCTGTGTCATTTCGACTTTTTTAGCCAATAAAAGCCCAATACTGGCGCCCGCTAACAATGCTAAAATGAGCAATGCATAATTAGCGGTAACCATACCAATAACAGTAACAATGAGCGCAATGCCCATACCAATAATACCGAAGAGGTTGCCGCGCCTTGCCGTTTCTTGTTTGCTTAAACCGCCCAGTGCCAAAATAAATAATATACTTGCGCCAATATAGGCCACGTTAATTAAACCTTGAGTCATTTTTATCTGCCTTTCATTTTTTTTTCTGACAAATTAAATTTGTTTTATTATTTCTGCTATTGTCTATTGTCATTTTCTAAACATAGCAAGCATGCGTTGAGTCACAGCAAAGCCACCGACAATATTGATACTGGTAATAAAAACGGCAATACCGGCAAGCCAAAAAACCCAAGGATCTGGTGAAGAAATTTGCAGTAAAGCACCAATAATAATAATGCTACTAATGGCATTGGTGACGCTCATTAAGGGTGTGTGTAGCGAAGGGCTGACATTCCAAATCACCATATAACCGACAAAGCAGGCAAGCACGAAGACGGTAAAGTGACTCACGAACGAAGCGGGTGCGACACTGCCTAAACCAAATAAGGCTAAGCCACCGATAATAAATGGGATAAATGCTTTTAACGGATTTGGCGCGGTTGTTTCAACCACAGCTTGCGGCGTTGGCTCCTGTTTTTTCGCTGGCGCGGCAGATAATTTAGGAGGTGGGGGAGGGAAGGTGATTTCTCCTTCTTTAACTACGGTTGCTCCTCGAACCACTTCATCATCAAAGTTGATAGTCAATTGCCCATCTTTGTTGGGCGTCATGTCACTGAGCAAATGACGTAGGTTAGTCGAATAAAGTTGGCTCGCTTGCGTGGGTAGACGACTAGGAAGATCAGTATACCCAATAATATTAACCCCATGCTTGGTGACGACTTTATCGGGTTCCGATAATTTACAGTTGCCACCCATGGCTGCTGCCAAATCCACAATCACGCTACCTTCTCGCATGGATTTAACCATGTCTTCAGTAATAAGTTCTGGCGCAGGTTTTCCAGGAATAAGGGCGGTAGTCACAATAATATCAACGTCTTTTGCTTGTTCAGCAAAGAGCGCCATTTCTGCATCGATAAACTCTTTGCTCATTGTCTTCGCATAACCGCCTTCACCTCTACCATCCTCTTCAAAATCGAGCACTAAAAACTCAGCATCCATGCTTTCTACTTGCTCTTTGGCTTCTATACGAGTATCGAAGGCACGCACAATAGCGCCCATACTTTTGGCGGTTCCGATGGCTGCAAGCCCAGCGACACCAGCGCCGATGATTAACACTTTAGCGGGCGGAACTTTACCTGCGGCCGTGATTTGACCTGTAAAAAAACGACCAAAATGTTGTGCTGCTTCGATGATTGCGCGATAACCTCCAATGTTTGCCATGGAGCTGAGAGCATCCATTTTTTGTGAGCGTGAAAGTCGCGGGATGGTTTCCATTGCTAATGCAGTGACTTTTTTATCGGCTAGTGTTTGAAGTAATTCGGGATTTTGAGCGGGAGCAAGAAAGGAGATTAACGTTTGTCCGGGTTTTAGGTACGAAAGTTCCGACTCATCAGGAGCTCTTACCTTGAGTATAATATCGGCATTTGCCCACAGTGCTTCAGGTGATGAAACAACCTCGACTCCGACAGCTTCATAATCCTTGTCTCGTAACTTGGCAGCTTCTCCCGCCCCACTTTCTATGGTGACCTGGTAGCCCAATTTCTGTAGTTGCTCGGAGGCTTCGGGAGTGGTGGCTACCCGGCATTCGCCAGGGAAGCGTTCTTTAGGTACGCCTATGCGCATGGAATTCTCCTATAGTATAAATTATTGTTAGAGTGAGACCATCCCTGCGGCTCACATTCTAACGCTTAACGTAGATAAAACAACCGTTATGGAGCTAGTTACTACCGTGGCATTTAAAAAGAATACACTCAATTATTACTCGAGTGTATTCTTTTAAAGTAACTTGTTAGTAATGTTAGTGAGAATCTCACAATAGACCTATAATGACTAATAGATGTATTTGATGAATGTGATTTATTATCTTTATCAGTAGGATACATTGAATTTTCTACCCTCCATTCTTATAGGCCAAGTATGAATGCTCTATTATTCACTCCTCAACAGTTAGTTGCGCATCGTGGTCATCAATATGCTTTCCCTGAAAATAGTCTTATCGGTATTCTTGATGCCATTGCTGCTGGGGCCCTTAATATCGAGTTTGACCTACAGATGACTCACGATGGGGCATTAGCGTTATACCATGATGTCAATATGTTGCGCATAAGCGGTGCCGAAAAGAATATTACAGAACTCAGTCGTGAAGAGCTGTTAGCGTATCACGTTAGTGAACCAAAGCGCTTTGGTAAACGTTTTGTCGCTAACCCAATTCAGTATTTAGATGATTTACTGCCTCTTATTAAACAGCACAAAGAGATTATGTTTTATATGGAAATAAAACAAGAAAGTATTTCTGCTTTTGGTGAAGAAGCTATTTTTGAAAGTATTAAAAAAATAAGCCCTAGTATTCCTGAAAATATTATTTGCATCAGTTTTAATCATGCGTTGGTAAAACGTGCAAAAGAAGAAGGATTTTATAAAACAGCACTTGTATTGCATAAATGGGAGCAGCGTAATCAATTGTTGGCCGAAACCGATGCAGATGGTGCCTTTATTAATTATCAGTCTATTCCCTTGAATGAAACTATCACAGCTGATAAGCCTATTATTGTTTACGAAGTCAAACATGCCATTAGCGCTCAGAAATTATTGAATAGAGGCGCTGCTGCAGTAGAGACCTTTCGAATACGTACCTTGTTGAATAATTTGTAGGATTTGTTTAGGAACAATGAAAAAACAAGATCAAATAAAATCAAGTTATGATATCGTCGTTATCGGCGGTGGTGTTCAGGGTTCTGGCATTGCTTTATTAGCCAGTGCGGCGGGTTATTCGGTATTGCAAGTCGAAAAAAACCAATGGGCATCGGGTACATCGTCTAAATCCAGTAAATTAATTCATGGAGGTTTGCGTTATTTGCAAACGGGTCAATTTAAACTGGTCTATGAATGCTTAACTGAGCGTCGTTGGATGTTAAATAAAATGCCCAATTTAGTTACAGCGAATTGGTTTTATATTCCTATTTATAAAAGCTCTCGTTATAGTCCTTGGAAAATTCGTTTAGGCTTATGCTTATATCGTTTGTTATCCGGTCGCACCCCTCATAGTCAATATAAATCCATACCTAAATCAGAATGGCCAGCCTTGGCCGGAATTAACCAAAAAAACTTACAAGCAGTATTTGCCTATCAAGATGCGCAAACGGATGATGCAGAGCTTACAAGAGAAGTCGTCAAAAACGCGCAAACGCTGGGGGCGGATTGTGTTGAAAATACCTGGTGTTCTGCAGGACAGCGCTTAGAAAATGGTGATCATTCATTATTGCTCATTCAGGGTGATCAGGAATATAGCGTTACTTGTCATACTGTTGTTAATGCAACGGGGCCTTGGGTGAATCAAACGCTGAATTTACTAGATCAAAAACATGAAAGTTTAGCCGTAGATTTAGTTCAAGGCTCTCATCTGATTGTATCGCCACAATTAAGTGAGCAATGCTTCTATATGGAGGCGCCGCAAGATGGACGCGCTATTTTTTGCCTACCGTGGAAAGGCAAAACCCTAGTGGGAACCACAGAACATTTATATCAAGGCGAACCGTCACAGGCCGTGCTAACAGAAGAGGAAAAAAATTATTTACTTGATGTGGTTCATCATTATTTTCCAAATTACGACTGTAAAATTGATGATCATTTTTGTGGCTTGCGCGTACTTCCTAAGTCCGATAAAAAGGCTTTTTTACGAACACGAGATACGATCATTCATAGTAGTGTGGAGTCAGGTAATAGAATTATTTCACTCTATGGTGGTAAGTTAACTGCTTGGAGAGCAACGGCCTATAAAGTGTTAGGTATTATTGATAAGGGTTTTGGAAGGCATTCGTCAATTGATATTGATGAGTTGTTTTAGTCTTCTTGTAGAGAGCACAGAAAAGAATTGAAATTATGGAAATCAGAAAAATTCAGCAAAAAGATGCAGAGGCTTTTCAGTTATATTTAACTAATTTATATAAAGAAAGAGTGGCTACTTTATATTTACGGGATAAGGCCCCTTCATTAGAAAAACTAGCGTCTTCTATAAAAGAGTATGTACTGTCAGATAATGCACTCTGTTTAGTGGCCGTAGATCAAGATAATATAATCGCTTGTCTAAATTATATGGCCTATGAACATCCGCAGCAGGCACACAATGGTGATTTTACGCTTAGCGTTGCAAAGCAATGGCGCTCGTAAGGCATAGGAACCCAGTTGGTCAAATTACTCATATCGTGGGTAGAACAGCATAAAACCATTTCCCGCATAGAATTAGAGTTATTTTCTAATAACCCTCAGGCAAAGAGCCTTTATCAAAAATTACATTTCATAGCAGAGGGGGTGAAACGAAAAGCTGTATTGGTTGAAGGAAGCTATATCGATATTATTCAAATGGCTTGGATGAAAGCTTAGGTTTATAAAATCATGCCCTATTATAGCTTTGGTCTCTTCGGGGTGAATTTTATACAAATTTGGTGGTATAGCTTTTGTTTGTTTCTCAGCCTGCAATAGCATAAAATCCAAGCAGACTACCTTTGCGTAAAGAGTGCGAGTAGTTCAACTTTTTGGGCTTCAATTATCTGGGTTTTACTTATGATGTATCGTCTGTTTATCGCCTTGTTAGCAGTTGTACTTGCTGCCTGTTCCGAACGACCATCATCAGAAAAGCGCCCACCAAAAGCCCATTTGGTTGAAGTCGAGATACTACAGTTAAAAACGGTTTCTGTTGAGCGTCAGCGGACGGGAACTCTTCAATCTAAGCAAGATATCGAAATTTTTAATCAAGAAGAGGGGCGTGTAATTGATTTGCCCTTCTATGAAGGTGATCAAGTCAATAAAGGGGATGTTATTGCTCGTTTAGATGACCGCTTGCTGCGCTCCCAATTAGTCCGTACCCAAGCACTTAGGCGTAAAGCGGAAAAAGATCTTAAACGTATTAGTGGCCTTGCCAACAAACAAATGACAGCACAGGTTGAGCTGACTCGCGTAGAAACTGAATTAGCGGTTGCGCGTGCCGATGAGCAAACCTTAAAAACCCGCTTAGAGTACGCGACAATTACGGCTCCCATATCCGGTGTCATTAGCCGTCGCTTATCCGAACCCGGCAATATTGCGGAACGCTACACCCATCTGTTGACCATATCTGACCAAACCGCTCTCACTACACAAGTTACCGTATCAGAGTTACTCATTAATAAATTACAAAAAGGAGCAAAGGTTGATATCGAGATCGATGCCTTGGGATCGGCACAAATAATTAGTGGGGTTATCGAGCGTATTCATCCTAATTTAGACCCACTCACTCGAACAGGGATCGTTGAAGTGGCCCTAAGTCCCGTTCCCGAGGGGGCACGCCCAGGGCAATTGGCGCGAGTGACTCTACGCAGCCAAGAGGCTGAACGTTTATTAATTCCTTTTAGAGCATTGCGTCGTTCCAGTGAAGGTGAGTATGTATTTATCGTTGATGACGCTGGAAAAGCGCAAAGAAGTAAAGTGGTGAGTGGCTTACGCATTGGAGAAGAAGTGGAAATTATTAAGGGGCTTGAACTTGGACAAAAGGTTATTACTCGAGGCTTTACCAATTTGCGTACCAATAAAAGTGTTGTTGTCGTTAGTGCTGAGTAAATAAATGAAAAAAGGCGGCGGTGGCTTAGGGGGTTGGTCGATTCGACATCCAGTAGGCGTGAGCATGATTGCATTAGCCGTTATTGTGCTTGGTCTGTTTACCTTGGTGCGTTTGTCTATCGATTTATTACCCCATATTATTTATCCCGAAATTCGTGTGCGCATTCTTGATGCAGGTGTTCCTGCATCTGTGATGGAAGATCGTGTTACCAGACAATTAGAAGAGCAGTTAGCGGTAACCGAAGATGCTATTTCCGTTCAGTCCAGCTCTAGTCGAGGATCTTCACAAGTCGACTTGGCTTTTAATTACGGCAAAGATATTGATATTGCTTTACGCGATGCCAGTACCCGCCTCGATCGAGCTAAGCGTTTTTTACCGGACTCTATCGACCCACCAGTGATTTATAAGCTCGACCCTGCACAAATACCCGTAATGGAATTTGTGATTAGCTCTCCTTTACGTGATGGTGTTGAATTGCGTACTTGGGTAGATAACACCTTTAGTAAATGGTTTGTTAATTTACCGGGTGTTGCCGCTGCCGAAGTTGGCGGTGGTTTATTGAGAGAAATTCATATTATTCCTGATCAACGCCGATTAGCGGGAGTGGGCTTAACTTATCGCGATGTGATCGACGCCTTGCAAATGTCCAATAGTGATGAACCTATTGGTCGTTTGCAAATGCCTGAGGCGGAAATTACTGGGCGTATCAGTGGCCGTTTTACCTCATTGCAGGAAATCAAAAATTTACCTATTAATCAAACCATCAAACAAAAAAGTGGTGATAAGAATAATACGGTTTATTTAAGTGATGTCGCTGATGTGATTGATACGAATGAAGATGAACGGATTAAAGTCAGGGCTGATGGCGTTAGCGGTATTAAATTGTCCATACAAAAGCAACCTACGGCGAATACAACAGCTGTTGTAGAGATCGTCAATGAGCGTTTACAGTGGTTGCGCGAGCAGCAGGTTATCCCTAAGGATATTGAAGCAACGGTAGTTGCAGACCAATCTATTTATATTAAGCAATCTCTCAAAAATGCATCAATGGCGGCCATTAGTGGTGCCTTACTTGCTATGGCGGTTGTTTATTTATTTTTAGGTAATCTGCGACGCACGTTGATTATTGGCAGTGCTATTCCCATTGCCATTATGTTTACCTGTGTGCTGATGGGTTTGGGTGGTTTAACACTGAATATTATGACCTTGGGGGGACTTGCATTGGGTATTGGCATGCTTGTCGATAATACCATTGTAATGCTGGAAAATATTTATCGTCACCAATGCCAGCACGAAGCTCCTAAAGAAGCGGCCACACATGCCGCTCAAGAAGTGAATGGCCCTATTATTGCGGCGACGTCAACAAACTTAGCTGCCGTTATGCCGTTTTTATTTATTGGTGGTTTAACAGGTTTATTATTTCGCGAATTAATTTTTACCATCTCCGCCGCTATTTTTGCATCGATGATTATTGCGTTAACCTTAGTTCCAGCTTATGCCTCAAAAGTGACAAAAATAGATACTAACCGCATTCGCTCATGGATAGATGCGGGTATTGAGTGCTTACAAAATAAATACAGTCTCGTTGTTTCTAAATTATTAGCACTACGTTGGTTAGTCCTATTGATTTTTATAGGCGCATTATTTTTAAGTACTCCCGTTTTGTTAAGTGGCAAACAAATATTTTTACCAAAACTAGATGATGGGCGCGTTAGAGTCAGCGTTTCTGCCGATGTCGGAGTTTCTTTGGATGAAATGGATGAAAAAGTTCGTTTGTTAGAAACTATTTTTGCAGAGCAGCCACAAACAGAAACGGTATTTACCTTGGTTGGCGGTTCTATTTTTGGACGTTCGCAGCGAGAAACACCCAGCCGCTCGACAATTGTTGTACAGCTTAAATCGTTAGCAGAACGCGGCATGAGTAGTGCTGAATGGATGAAGGCAATGAATAAGCGTATTGACAAAGAACAGCTTGCAGGATTTACGGTGCGCTTATCACAGCGAGGGGTTCGTGGAATTCGTACCAATAGTGGAGATGATGATATTAGCCTGCGTTTACAGGGCGAAGACTTAAAACAGCTCAGCATAATTGCGGATGATATTGCCGAAAAAATGCGACGTATATCCGGTTTGCGCAATGTCGAACACTCCGCCGAAGATGAGCAGTTTGAAATTGCCATTAAGTTAGACCGTGAGCGAGCCTCACAATTGGGTTTAGATTTGATGGATGTAACAGAAGCGGCGCAAATTGCTTTACAGGGTAAAGTGGTCAGTGATTATTTGGATGGTGATAAAGCTTATGATATCCGACTACGCTTGGCTAAAGCCGAAATAACAACGCCACAAGATCTTGAGTCCATTATTCTATTTCCTGGCAGTGCAGATACACCTCCTGTTTATTTAGGCAATGTTGCTGCGATCGATTTATTAGAAACGCCAGCAACCATTAAGCGTGATAGTCAAATGCGAATCGTTGAATTTTCTGCATCGCTAAATGGGGATATTACACTAGGCGAAGCTTTATTAGCATTGAAAGAAATGCGCGCGACAATTGATTTACCTCCCGGTTATACCTTGTATGATGGTGGCTCCGAAAAAGCCCTACAAGAACAACAAGCACTGACTGATATATTACTATTGCTCGCCTTATTTTTAGTGTTTGTGGTAATGGCTATTCAATATGAATCTTTGCTCAACCCTCTAATTATAATTCTCTCCGTTCCCTTTGCCGCTATCGGTGTGGCTGCGGGTGTTTACGTGTTTGATTTGCCACTGTCTATGCCTGTGTGGCTAGGCATGATTATGTTGGTGGGTATTGTTGTAAATAACGCTATTTTATTGGTTGAATATATCGAGCTGGAACGCAAGCAATACGCGGATATAAATCGTGCCATTATCGAAGCGGCTCGTTTACGTCTAAGGCCTATTCTAATGACGACCTTGAGTACGGTAGTCGGCATGCTACCTTTAGCACTTGGGTTGGGCGATGGTGCCGAAATGTTGCAGCCCTTGGCAATTGCCGTGGTGTGGGGTTTGAGTTTTTCGATGTTGGTTAGTTTACTATTGGTGCCGATGGTTTATCATATTTTTCATTTATTACTTATCAGAAAAAAAGGGTAAGGATCACCTGTTCTATTTGTGCTTATCAGACGTATTGTTTCATCCAAACGAAGGACTCCTTTCTGGTGTTTTCTTTGAAGTTCACGCAGGATTTGAAAAGTGGTATCAAGTTGGCAAAAGACTAGGTTTTGAACCTGAAGATATTTTTGATTGGATGATTATAGATTCAAAGGAACAAATGAGGGGTGGTTTTACCTTAGGGTCACGTGGTGTCGATACCGACATTGAACTCTAAGTTGTTCATAAGGTAAGCTATCTCCGCCTTGCCCATTCTATTTATGATAAAGGGGCTTTGAGGCCCACATGACTATTCGAGTTATGCCTAGTGAGTGTCCGTTGCGTTCATACTTGCTAACGGTCTTTATGAACCTGTGCATCACCGAACTGCAACAGACAAGGCTTTGGTGACGCCCAAGGTTACCCGGTTGAAAATTAAATAAATGGCTAATATCGAACAATTATAACTATACAAGCTCAAGCACTCGGACAAACTACACTTCGCTCCTGTTTGCCGGTGTCGCGAGCGTTAAGCGATCTGGAGCATACAGATGATCACCATCAGACCTTACTCTAAGAGACCGGTAAAGTTTATTAAGCAAGCTGAATTCAGAGGATGGCGAATAAAGGTCTATGGAATTTCAGCTGTTTCGAAATCGGTTCCCGATGAGCTTGTTATTAAGGCAATTGACAAGGTTCTTCCACAATTGCCACAACCCGCTAGTGCGAAAGACCGATATGGCGTAGGTTTTTTGATTATACATCAGGGAACCTTGCGAAATTGGTTTCTTTTAGACTGGTGGGAATACGAGGACATCCTATTTCATAAGTTGTTTTCGTCACCCCTAACTGATCCCGATTCAATTACGATCGAACAAGAAAGTTCAGCCGTTGCTTGTGTTCACGAATTCAGAGTAATTAATTTTGAGAGTAAAGCTTGGACAAAAACAGTTCTATGCAAAGATTCTGAACCAAACTTTGATAAGTATATGAAGCAAAAATTTGATAGCGATGAAGAGGCCTTTTAGCTCTTCGTTCCAGCCTACGACCTCCGCGCTCGGTTGAACTCAAACGTTAGCTGTACTTTAAACTGTGTGCGTATTAAGAATATCTAGCAATGCCAAATCAGTTAAACCTATATTTAGATGGTATGGATACTCTCAATAGGGAGTAGTTTATCAATGGCTTTGGATGGTTGTTCTGATCTAGATGATTCTTTTCCAATGGAGAATGGTATAGTTAATGCTATAAGGCATGTGTTGGATTGTTCCATATGTCAAAACTGGAGAAAGAGTAGTCTGGAGCCCGAGTTATTTGAACTTAGAAAAAGAGTTAGTAAATATTGCTGCGGTGAAATGTTTAGAGCTATCCATGAACCAAAACATAAAATGATATTTAAATTCGATTATCTTGGGCCAGAAGATCTACCTTACTGGATGGCTGGAGAAGATTCATTAATTGTTAATTTTTGTCCATGGTGCGGTAAGGTGTTAGCAAATCATGCCTTTGAGTAAGCAAAATGAATAATGTTGTTCTACATGACTCTAACAATTGCAGCAATATCGAAGAATGGAGTCATCTAGGTATTGGGTGATAGATTGTCAACTAATATCTCTTCTAGTAAGACCTGAAAAATAGATCTTCCGTTTCCATGTTATTCATTCTTAGCGCAGTATAAATAACAATCGCCAAATACTTCTCGCATATTACCGGCATGGTGGTGGTATGCCGTTATTGCTACTTGCTTAAGCTGATCATTCCACGCATCCGCTGCTAGTCGCTGGCTAAGAGACAACATCAGCGAAATATCTTTTTTTGTTTTAAATAATACGGGCAGTAAACAAGGGTGATGAGTTGTTGCTAATAGTGAAATTTTTTTGGTGGAACATATTGTTATTAATCGGTTCCAAGAAAAAAATCCTAAGACTTCACCTCCGTCTAGAAAATTGATTCCTTTTTTTTCACTATTGATAATGGAGTCTAAAACAGCGCATTTTTTAATGTGGTTCATTTGTCTATTGATATAGTGCCAATGGATATCCTTGCCTGTATTGCGAAGTGATACCGCTATATCCTCTAATAAAGTACTCTTGCCGGTGCCATGAGGGCCTTTGATGCATGCTCGATAATGGTAGGCTTTTACTTTGGTTAACAGTGCGGATATTTCATCGGGGGCGATGTGATAGCGTAAATTTTTAAGTGCGCTACTACGAAAAGGATTTTGTGATGGTTTCACAATACTAAGCCTTTATAGTTTTACCGGTTCAAGGTTAGGCGCAATGACAATTTCAACACTCGATTCGATACCACTTTTTTTGGTATAGGCTATAATAAACCATTTCAATTCGATAAGTTTGCCAATGAATGAGTAAGGGTAGGTCGGTAACTTATAGTAAAAAGATTCCATTCCACTCAATGCTTGACTCGTAAACACCTGCTCAAATTCTACTTGATTGTCCTGAGTGCCACGTCCTTCCGTTTGCCAGCCGATTTGTAAAACAATATCTTTTGGAGGTTTTTCTAATTGCCACTGAATCGATCCCTTAATAAGGTCTTCGGGTTGAAAGCTTCTTTTATCAATGTTGATGATGAGTTTATTCATGATAAGTATGATTATTTTTTTAGGGGTCGAACAATTAATGGATACTCGTAATTGATATCTGGCCAGTTTGGAATGTCGCCAACTAATTTTATATACCACTCGACTTTATTATTTTGCGCTTCGAAACTATGCATAGAGTTGGCTGGAATAGTCAACTCAAAAGATGGGTCAGAATATTCTGAAGGAGAATCTAAGTTAAGTAGCTCCGCGTGATAAAACACATTTTTATCGGTGCGTGTATCGGTTCCTACTCGATAAGTGGCCGATTCACAACCTTCTAACATAAATTTAAGATGCTTTATTTTTTTAATATTTCCCGTAAAAGACCAGTTTAGTTTTATATTTTTTCCTAAGCGAGGACTGCCTTCCGTAGACCATAATCGAGGGCGGGGGTTAGATAGGGATAACAGATTATAGATAACCCAAATAATTAATAGTGCACCTACAAATACAAAGACACTGATAAATACCACTAAACCCCACTCAGTTTCTTCGCGTTGATAATCTAGCCAGATGTTATAAGCAAATATACTGACAATCCCGTTCCAAAAAAGTGTAAAAATAAGGCTAAATGCTAATTTTTTCTTAACACCATAACGAGGTTTAAGTTCCGTTAATCCTGTTTGATTCAAGCTCATGCGCTTAAAGGAAGTATTTTTTAAGCCCACATTTGGGAAAAAGCCTAATGATCCCAGCATAACTGCTAAGCCTATAATGACAAAAATAGAGCAAAAGGGAATAACAAACCATACAATACCGGGGATATCCTTATTGATCACCGCTTGACTTAGTTTATTGGGATTTACCCAGCATTCAAAATTTTTTCCAACAGGGTATTGGCTGACGATTTTTTGCTTTCCACTCTGACCACTTGAGTAAGCACTACTTAAATTATAACTGCCGCCATTAAACAGCTGATCATCTATCTCATAGCGGAAATTAATAATCGCTCTGTAGGTTGTGCCATCGCTGTCACTTTGAGAGCTAACATAACTACGAGTTATGGTACAACTAACCAACACCCAGTCATCGGCTTGATAAGATAGTAATAAGGTTTTAAGCCCCATAAACCACATAAAGAAGCTGCCTAAGGCAAAAAAGAGCAGTCCGAATAAAACGCCACCTATAGCTCCAGACTTTTTGGAATGATTTATTTTAACCACGGCTAAACAAGCGCCTTTGTAATCAATATTATAAAATATGGGGGTTGGTCTGAATTCAACTTCATAATGCAGTATAGACTGTCGATGCGTAATGTAGAGGATCTTTGTTATGTTGCTCTTTTTGAAATACTAAGCCAAGCTTTTCATAAAATTGTTTTGTTTTTTCAATGTTTCTGCAGCGTAAAACAAGTAGTGATAGTTTCATTGTCTTTTCTCAGTTCTACAGGGCTTTTCAGCTCTAGTATTTATTGATTCTTCACCCTTAGAGAGGGTTGTGGTACATTGCGTGCGTTTATCTGACGTATCACTTTACCAAAGGGGTCTCTGTGCAGGATATTATTTTTGCTGGCGGTTGGTTAATGCTACCGCTGATTATTTGTTCTATTGCCGTTATTGCTATCAGTATTGAGCGTTATTGGACGCTTAACCCTAATAAAATTGCGCCCAAACATCAGTTGGCCCAGGTCTGGGCGTGGATAAAGAATAATCAGGTTAATGCGGAGCGTTTGCGAGAGCTTAAGCAGTCTTCGGAGCTGGGAAAAATACTGGCGGCAGGCTTGAGTAATTCGCGCAGTGGCCGCGAAACCATGAAAGACAGTATTCAAGAGGCCGCTAACCAAGTTATCCACTCAATGGAGCGTTATATCGGTACTCTGGGTACCATCGCTGCTGTGGCCCCCTTACTGGGCTTATTGGGTACTGTGCTCGGTATGATCAAGGTCTTCGTGGCAATTGAGCTGGAAGGTACGGGTAATGCGGGGGCTCTCGCAGGCGGTATTTCCGAAGCACTCATTACCACGGCAACCGGCCTAGTCGTGGCTATTCCTGCAATGATTGCCCATCGTTTTTATGTGCGCCGAATCGATAGTTTGGCCGTGGTTATGGAGCAAGAGGCCGTTAAATTAGTGGATGCGCTACACAGTGATCGTCGGGTCGATGTGAAAAACGAAAATAAGTCGTCAAAGTAGGGGCCATTTATGGAGTTTCGTCGCCAAGTGCGAACTGAAGACAGTATTAACCTTACGCCTCTGATTGATGTGGTCTTCTTGCTGCTGATCTTTTTTATGGTTTCTACGACCTTTACTAAAGAGACTCATTTAGCCGTAGATTTACCGGAAGCATCCGTAGAAGCAGAGCTTGTTGAAAACGCGGGTATCGATATTGTTATTACGGCATCGGGTGACTACACCATCAATGGTAAGGCGCTGATTAATCAGCAAATAGACACCTTAAAGCGTGCTCTCGAAGAAATCGCGGCAGGTGATACCAAACAACCACTCGTCATCACCGCTGATGCCAACGCATCGCATCAGTCAGTCGTAAGAGCCATGGATGCTGCTGGGAAGTTGGGTTTTGCACAGTTGCGTATCACAACAAAAGAGCCCGTTGAGTCAGAGCCCCTTCAGTCAGAGTAAGTGGTTTGACTCACGCTAAACCTCACCAAGTAACGCATAATCAGGCAAAATCGCGTCAATCTAGGCTTCAGGCATTTTTCTTACGCTTATGGTATGACCAGCCACAGCGCTTTCCTTTGGTTTTTTATTGCCTTCTGCCATTTTCATATCTGTTTTTATTTTTGGCGTTTTTACGGCGAGTCTATTATCGATTTAACCCATCGCGATCATTAAGTATTCCTGTCGTGGTGGTGGGTAATGTGAGTATTGGCGGTACAGGCAAAACACCAGTCGTTATTGCCTTGGCACAAGCTTTGAGAGATAGGGGGGTTCGGGTTGGGGTTATCAGTCGTGGCTATGGCGCTACGGCAACTGTCTATCCGATGGAAGTTAAGGTGGATAGTAGTGTCAACGAAGTGGGGGATGAAGCCTTACTGATTGTCCAGTCTGTTGCTTGTCCCGTTGTTATTGACCCCAATCGACTTGCTGCGGTCCAGTACCTGCAGGAACACCACAATGTAGAGATTATTTTGAGTGATGATGGCTTACAACACTATCGGCTAGCGCGTTCAATGGAGGTAGTGGTTATCGATGGTGTGCGGGGAATGGGTAATAAGCGATGCTTGCCTGCGGGTCCACTGCGAGAACCTCTAGGGCGCTTAAAAGATGTCAATTGGATAATCAGCAATGGTGCTATTAGCAATCAGAGTTTAAAACAGAGTCTACAGCATTTGGAGAAGGTCAATGTCGCGGAGGTGAGTCTACAACCATTACAATGGCGGCAGCTTATCTCTGGCGAGGTCAAAGCCCTGGAACCTCTACCTTGGTCAGCGAGGGATAAGTTGTTGGCAATTGCTGCTATTGGCAATCCTCAGCGTTTTTTTAACACCCTGCGCTTTATGGGAATATCGGCAACAGAACAAGCCTTTGATGACCATCATGCCTTTGTGGCCGATGATTTTGATCTTAATTCAGAGCAAATACTTCTTATGACTACAAAAGATGCCGTAAAATGTCGCGCATTTGCGAAAGAAAATTGGTGGGCACTCGAAGTATCACTGCAGTTACCCCCGACATTAATTGACGATATTATTCGTTTACTTGAAAAGTGACCTAATATTATGTTTACCGTTATTATCCCTGCGCGTTATGGTTCAACTCGATTACCGGGTAAGCCTTTAGCTTTAATTAATGGCAAACCCATGATTCAACATGTTGTCGAACAAGCTCGACAAAGTGCGGCAAAACAAGTGATTGTTGCCACTGATGATAAACGCGTGTTTGAAGCGGTTAAAGAGTTTGGTGGAGAGGTTTGCATGACGGCAAGTAATCATGCTTCGGGAACGGATCGTATCCACGAAGTCACCCAAATTTATTCCTTGGCTGATGATGATATCGTCGTTAATGTCCAAGGTGATGAGCCTTCAATTCCTCCGAGTGTTATCAATCAAGTTGCGGAAAATTTACGTCAACATAATGAAGCAGCCGCTGCAACCTTGTGTGAAGTGATTAACGAACAAAGTGAATTTAATAATCCGAATGCGGTTAAAGTCGTAAGCGACTTACACAGTTATGCGCTTTATTTTTCACGCGCAGCGATTCCTTATTTTCGTGATAACTCGCCCTTTACGGAATACAGCAAGCCGCAAAATCACCATGCACATGATAGTGTCAGCAGTATTGCACTTTTTCCACAACGACATATTGGTATTTATGCCTACCGCGTGAGCCTATTAAAGCAGTTTGTACAATGGCCAGTTGCCAGCTTGGAAGCCATCGAGTCGCTTGAGCAATTGCGCATCTTAGCTAATGGCAAAAAAATTCATGTCGATGAAGCGGTTACGACGGTGCCGGCAGGTATTGATACGCCAGAAGATTTAGAGCGTGTTAATTTATATAAACGACAAGAAAGTGCAAACGATTCATGACTGTTAATATTTTATTTGTTTGCCTTGGCAACATCTGCCGTTCACCTACGGCCCATGGTTTATTTGAACATACTGTTAAACAAGCGGGATTGGCAAAAAAAATAATAGTCGATTCAGCGGGAACGGGTGGCTGGCATAGTGGTTCTGCACCCGATGAACGCGCGCAGGAAGCTGCTTTGGAGAGAGGCTATGACATTAGCCAACTTCGCGCTCGCAAAGTGAGTGTCGATGACTTTGCTGAGTTTGACTACGTTTTGGCAATGGATAACGATAATCTTAAACAGTTAAGTGCGCTAAAGCCAGATGGCTATCAAGGCACTTTAGGGTTATTTCTTGAGGTGGCGGGTGTCAGTGCTGATACGCAAGAGGTCCCAGATCCTTATTATGGCGGGCACGAACATTTTAAACGGGTTATACAATTGGTTGAAGATGGCGCTCATGGTTTATTAGCAAGAATAAAGCAAGAGCATGGATTATAGTTTACAGATAAAATCCAATGTCGACATACAAGCACTCAATACCTTGGGTGTTCCTTGTATTGCAGAATATTTTGTTGAAATTGCAACGCAAAAAGAGCTTCATAATTTTATTGCATATGTTCGGCAAAAGCCTTGTCCTTTTCCTCGGCGTCGGCGTTGAGGGTGTCGATTCCCTGCTCCATGCCGGAAATTTTCTCGTTCCGCTGGCTCAGGATGCTCCGGATGGGTTTGTACAGCACCATGTTCAGCACCCAGATCAGGATGATAAAATTAATGATCTGAATGATTACCGAGTAATCAACACTAACCATTTAACCCCCCATCACTGCTGTTTTTTGGAATAATTCTGGACTGTTTGCGAAATGAGTGTCTGCATACT
>JBNKUQ010000030.1:0-34234 GCA_050298695.1 Cellvibrionaceae bacterium | reverse complement strand
TAGGTTGAAAGTTTTACCTTTTTTGCAGCAATACTTTTGGCAGTTAGCAGTGTCTATGGTATTGGGAAGCGCCATTGGGTGGAGTTATTGCCATGCGTTGTCTTGGGCTTGATTCGGTTCTAACGATTTAAGGTCCGTGACAGCACCAGTGGCGTTGGGTATCTCTGAAAAAATGTTGCCATTTTTAGCTGGCTCATTCGCTAAAAATTAGTTAAAGATCATAAAAAAGGCCGCATAAGCGGCCTTTAATGGTTTTTGTAGGCTTTACTAGGATTTAGGTCCAGAAGCAGCGACGTCATCACTGACATTAAATTTCTTAATATTTTCGGCAAACAAACCTGCCAGTTTGGTGGCTTGTTCATCGTACTCAGCCTTATCTTCCCAGGCTTCACGTGGGTTAACGAATTTATTATCAACGCCAGGAATACTTTTGGGGATATCAAGGTTTAGGATGTCGAGATGCTCGGTCTCAACCCCTTCAAGTGAGCCGTTTTGAATGGCTGCAACAACAGCGCGTGTTACAGGGATGGGGAAGCGCGAACCTTTACCATTGGCTCCACCAGAACCGCCAGTCCAGCCGGTATTGACTAAGTACACCTTAGCCCCAAAGTCTTCAATGCGGCGCATTAAAAGGTCGCCATATTCACGTGCAGGTCGAGGCATGAAAGGCGCGCCAAAACAGGTTGAGAATGCTGGATGGATGCCCGCTTCTGCGCCAAGCTCAGTTGAGCCGACTCTTGCGGTGTAGCCCGATAAAAAGTGGTAGGCTGCCGCTTCTTTACTAAGAATGGCAACGGGAGGCAATACGCCAGATACATCGCAGGTTAAGAAAATAACGTTCTTGGGTTCACCTGCACGGTTTTCGATTTGACGCATTTCTACGTGTTCAAGCGGGTAAGAACAGCGCCCATTTTCAGTCAGGCTGGTGTCGGTGTAATCTGGCACACCAGTACTATCGTGAACAACATTTTCAACAATGGCGCCGTGGCGAATGGCATCCCAAATTACAGGTTCATTCTTTTGGCTTAAGTCGATAGTTTTTGCGTAACAACCACCTTCGATGTTGAAAACGGATCCTTTTGCCCAGCCGTGTTCATCATCACCAATAAGATAGCGATCAGGATCGGCAGATAGAGTGGTTTTACCTGTGCCCGACAAGCCAAAGAATAGACAGGTATCCCCGTCTTTGCCGACATTGGCCGAACAGTGCATGGGCATAACATCTTTTTCGGGGAGAAGGAAATTTTGTACGGAGAACATCGATTTTTTCATTTCTCCAGCGTATTTCATGCCAGCAATAAGGATTTTGCGCTGAGCGAAGTTAATGCAAACAATACCTTCAGAGTTGGTACCATCGCGCTCAGGGTCACATACGAAATTAGCGGCGTGGAAAATACTCCACTCTTCTTTGCTTTTAGGATTGTATTCGTTAGTGCGAATAAACATGTTATAGGCAAATAGGCTATGCCAGGCAGTTTCGGTGCGAACTTTAACGGGTAAGTAGTGATCCGGATCTTCGCCAACATGATAGTGCCCAATAAAGTTATCAACGTCTGACAGGTGCTCGTCTACACGGTCCCATAAGGCATCAAACTTATCTGCAGGAAAGGGACGGTTGACCGAACCCCAGTCAATGGCATCCGCGCTGGAAGGCTCTTCTACAATAAAGCGGTCTGCAGGCGAGCGACCTGTGTGTACGCCTGTTTCAGTAATCAGTGCGCCAGTGTGTGAAAGTTTACCTTCTCCGCGCTCTAGTGCTTGTTGAATAAGCTCGTCAGCGGTGAGATCGGTAAAAGTCGTTACAGAGGTGTCTTCGGCAACCTGTGTCATGTGTTGGTCCTATTTTTCAGAGTGATCGCCCATGTGTGGGCGAGTCAATTACTCAATAAAAAGTTAAAAAATTAATAGCTGGCAAGCCAGTCTGTAATTGCGGGGGCGGCCATTATGTCAGAATCATCCGCTGAAGCGAAGCCTTTGCGAGCTGATTTTTTAACCAATATTGTTGTAAAAAGGAGCTAATACCCCTTGGAGCCCACGCTAGTGTTGGATTTTGGGTGAAAAAATAGTGTTTATATCGTGCTGATAATAGTGGTATTGAAAGCCGCAAAACTCGCAATCTACGCTGATGACGCCTTGTTCAGTTAATAATTGCTCTGCATCTTCTTTACCTAGATGATATAAGGCATTACTACTGCGTTCTTTTGAGCAACGGCAGCCAAAACGGAATGACGCCGGTTCGTATAGGCGAACCCCTTCCTCATGAAAGAGGCGGGTTAATAGGTTTTGGTGGCTCAGTGTGAGTAGCTCTTCAGTTGTTACCGTATTAGCTAGTTGTATGCGGTTTTCCCAGGTATATTGGTTGGTTTCCGAGTTGGCCAGCTGCTGAGGAAGCTGCTGTAATAGTAAACCGCTGGCGGTTTTGGAGTCGCTTGCCAGCCACAGGCGTGTGGGTAGCTGTTCCGATTGGTAAAAGTAATGTTCCAGACAATCTGCTAAAGAGGGTGCGTCGAGCGGAACGATGCCTTGATAGCGTTTGCCTTTGTCGGGATCAATTGTGATAGAGAGTATGCCATCACCGATGAGTGCGGGTAATGATAATGGCATAGCTGCATCTATTTCTCCGGTGATCTTTACGATTCCTCTTAACTTTTTATTGTGATCCGTTTCAGCCATGATTAATGGGATAGAACCATTTCCTCGGGCCTGTAATGTCAGTATCCCATCAAATTTTAAGGTGGTAGATAACAATGCGGCAGCCACCATAAATTCCCCTATCAAGGGTTTTATTTCTTCTGGGTAAGTTTTTCCCTCATAAAGGTGATGCAGGCTATCTTGGAGAGTAACGAGTTCTCCCCGGATATCAGTATTGTCGAAAATAAAGCGATGAAGCTGATCGTTATCTATAGGCATGGTTGGTGAGAGTGCTCCAATATAAAGATTGTATTTTATCTTGATTAATCACCTCTGTGAGAATTTTATTGTGCACCATGGATTTAATTTTAGATTCGCGTGTCAATGACAGTCAGTTATTTGGTAGAAGAGGCAGTTTTATGATTATTTTTCGATGGTCTTTTTGGGTATTGATAATGTTAAGCGTTGTCGTTTTTGCTGAAGAACCCGTAAGTACGGGTTTCCTTAGTAATACAGCAATAGGCGCTCACGATGTTGTGGCATATCATCGTCTCTCTACAGGCGATGATGCTGTAGAAGGGAGTAAAACTTACAGTTTTAATTGGAAGGGGGCGAATTGGTATTTTAGTTCCCAGAAAGAAAAGGAAGCATTTATTGCTAACCCTATAAAATATGCCCCAGCCTATAATGGCCACTGTGCTAATGCCTTGAGTTTGGGAGAGGGCTTAGTTAAAACTGATGGGACTCACTGGGCGGTGCTCGATGGTCAGTTGTATCTCTTTTATGCTGCACGCGGGGCAAAGCGTTGGTTAGAAGGGGATTATAAAAACTACAAAACAGTGGCTGATAAAGCGTGGGCTTCGATAATTGCTAAAAAATAATTAGAAAACTGGCTGTTCACATCACTATTCTTCGGAATATAAGTCGTCCATTAAATCTTTAAAGCGATGAATTTGTCGTCGTTGTTTTTTGGATGGACGACCTTCGCGTTGTAATCCCGATGCGCTTTTAGCAATTTTACGCTGTTCTTCATGTTCTTTGCGCTTGCTAATGCTTGCCTCTGTTTCATGGTAGAGTAAAGCGGCTTCAGGTGCACCTCGACGCTGTTCTGAAAGTGCGATGACTTTCACTTCTTTTGTATCCCAGCCTTGTCGTATGCTTAACAACATTCCCACCGTAATATCTTTACTGGCTTTTACGCGTTGTCCATTACAGTGTATTTTGCCTCCTTCAATTGCCTGTTTAGCTAAGCTGCGCGTTTTAAAAAAGCGAGCGGCCCATAACCATTTATCAATACGCACTTTCTCCATTTAAGAGAGGCCTATCATGATTTCATCAAAATGGTGAATGGCTGGGACATCAGTCAGTAGGCGTTGCTTTTGGCTGTCAGGTTGATGAATGCCAAGAATGTGTTTGATACCAAAATCAACGGCGGTATTTAATATCGATACGTTATCATCGATAAATAGAGTGCGCTCTGGGTCAAAGCTGATGTGTTTTGAGAGTGCATGCCAAAAGGCTAACTCTTCTTTTGGTGCTTGAAATTGATGGGATGAAATAATTTCATCAAAAAAAGCGGCAATATTTGTCTGCGTAAATTTAATTTCAATGCCCGCAGGATGTGAGTTGGTGACTAAATAAATGGCTTTGTGATTTTTTTTCAGTGCTTGTAAAAAATCATTAACGTGCGGCCGCTCTTGAATTTTATGCTGAGTTTCCTTCTTAATAGCAGGGACATCAATGCCAAGGCTTTGAGACCAGTAATCTAAGCAGTACCAGTTGAGCGTACCCTCTAACTCCATAATGTGGGTATGTAATTTTCGCTCAGATTCTTCGATGGAGATATTATTTATGCTTGCATAACGTTCAGGTAGGTGTGTCATCCAAAAGTGATTATCGTAATGTAAATCTAGTAATGTGCCGTCCATATCAAGCAGCACGGTATCTATTTTTGTCCAGTTGATCATATTCAGAGGTGATAATATTGATAAGAGTCCTATATCATAACGCGTTTGCTGCAAGGCCTCATTAACTATGCGTGAAAAACTGCGAACTTTGAATATTACTTTTCTGGATCAAGTGGTGCAGTTGGCAATTGCAGCGGGTGATCTTATTCTGGAGGTTTATCAACGGGATACGGATGTAGAGACACAATATAAAATTGACCAAACTCCTCTTACAGAAGCGGACTTAGCGTCTCATCGCTATTTGCTTAAGCACTTGTCGCAACTTTATCCTGCTGTACCCATTCTTTCTGAAGAGGGTCAACTACCTACCTACGGCATTCGTTCTCAGTGGTCTCGCTATTGGTTGATTGACCCCCTAGATGGTACGAAGGAATTTATTAATCGAAATGGTGAATTTACTGTCAATATCGCGCTAATAGACGAGGGAAGGCCAGTTCTTGGCGTTGTTTATGTTCCAGTAACTGGGGTGATATACAAAGCACTCAATAAAGGTGGTAAAGGTGATACTGCGCTTAGGGCTCATAAAGAGAAACCATTGAAGGTTGAGGTTCTTCAGTCTCAAAGTATTCAACAAAGGGTAGAGGGAAAGCAGGCTATACGTTTGGTTACTAGTCGTCATCATGGTAAAGAGGGTTTGGCTCTACTTGCTGAGCGAATTCGGCAGCGCTTTGGAACAGTGACGGAATTGTCTATTGGAAGTTCTCTAAAAATCTGTTTAGTTGCTGCTGGAGAAGCAGATTTGTATCCGCGATTCGGCCCTACGTCAGAGTGGGATACGGCAGCGGCTCAAGCAATAGTTGAAGCTGCAGGCGGTTCGGTCGTGGATTCTCAACTACAATTACTAAGGTATAACCAAAAGGACTCCATTTTAAATCCGGATTTTTTTGTTCTAGGTGACGCCAATATGGAGTCAGAAAGTATAGTCGCGGACTGGCTTTCACTATTGTCATAGTGTGAAGGCTAGGTATGGGTTAAAATACCCTAAAATTCTCAGATGCTGAGCTGTAGGTCTCAGCACGCTTGATCTATACTTGCAGTTTATAAAATATAAGCGTTTAATTGCCGCTATGTCCGAACATACTATAGAAGAATTATCCACTAAGGTTGATCAGCTGATTCGTTACTGTGAGACTCTTAAGTCTCGAGAACAGCAGTTGTTAAAGGAGCGTGCTCGTTTGATAGAAAAGAACGAAGTGGCCCGTACTCGAGTAGAAGCCATGATTGGCCATTTAAAAACCTTGCAGCAAGGTGTTGGGTAGTTTTATGGCGGTTGAAACCTTTTCTGTTCATATTCTTGGTAAAGATTATCAAGTAGCCTGTCCTCCCAAAGAGCGAGATGACTTGCTTAAAGCTGCCGCTGAACTTGATCGACGCATGCGCGATATTCGGCAAACAGGCCATGTGATTGGTGTCGAGCGTATTGCAGTGATGGCGGCTTTAAACTTATCAAATGAAGTATTGCAAAAAAATAGTGCTGAATCAGATGGCCAAAAGGCGCTATTGCAGGATTTGCATCAACGCATTGATCAAGTGCTTTCTCAGTCGTAAAGCGACAATTCTCTTTCAGTCAATTCTTTTTCAATACAAATTTTCTTGGTTACTAGCCTTTTTTATAGAATATTTATATCAAAAAGGTACGGTAAGCGATGGCTTATTGGTGTTGCCTTGGTCTATACTGTTTATAACTCCTGAGGCGCTTGCCAGTCATGATGTCCTCGAGCCGATAATACCTCCTTAGGAGGTTTCTAGCGTTTATTGTGAGCATGTCCGCCTGACGGAAAGCCTAATATAAATCGGAAACCACCTCCCTTGAACTCTTCGGTTCAAGGCCAGTTTGACAGCGGCGTCTCGGGAATTTTATATAGGCAATTGCCTTCCTCTCTTATTTAATCTCCGTTATTCTTTATTACCCTGCTAACTACAGCCTAATGTCTATGGGTTCTTCCTCAAATATTAATGCGCTAAGGCAATCTGTTCGTGATCGACGTCGACGGCTGGGGATCATTTCACAAAAGCGAGCCGCTCATAAGTTAGCTGAAGCTATTACAGCCCTTCCTGTTTTTCATAGGAGTCGTCGGATAGCCTTGTATTTTGCCGTCGATGGGGAACTGTCTTGTTTGCCTTTAATAAAGCAATGTTGGCATTATGGGAAGATCTGTTATATGCCAGTTTTACAGACAAAACAGTCATCCCCGCCCATGTTGTTTGCCCCTTATCTCGTTGGAACGCGTCTACAAAAAAAACCGTTACAATATATTTGAGCCCAAAAGTTGCAGAAATATACCCCCCCAGTCATTGGATTTGGTGATTGTTCCCATGGTTGTTTGTGATAATAAAGGGAATCGGATTGGTATGGGAGGGGGATATTATGATAGAAGTTTTGCGTTTAAACGGAAGTCTTCAGTATATGCAAACTCTAGTAAGCCATACCTATTAGGTGTGGCTTACAATCTGCAAATGGTAGACACAATAAACCCTCAGGCCTGGGATGTCAGGCTTGATCAAATCATAACGGTATGAGCGAATAAGCTGTTCGTTGATTATTTAGTGCATAGCTCACGACTTGCACAAACAAACGATCAACAAATCCTAGATATTTATAATGTTATCTGTGTATGTTGCCAATATGTTACTCAGTGTGAACAAAAGTCGTTCACAGTGACACTATCTTATAACAACGCCCTGGTGTAGAGCGGGAGGCGGTACATCGCGCTTTGATGCCGTTCCTTCGGTAATTCCCATGCTGCTGACCAATACACCAATAACAAACACTAATGCAGTGATTGTTAGTACATCGGGTTTCATGATTACCTCTAAAGCAGTCGGTCGACTGCGGTTTATCTATTTATTATTCCTTATTATCTGTATATCCCGTAGCTTCAGCTTTTTATAAATTATCGACTATTAATAGCTAAAACTTAAATGAATGAGCCCTTTTTATGTTAGTTATGAGAACTCTGTCACGGATATATACGACTTTTGTCGCAGGTACATGGTACACAGAAGAAATTAGATAATGCAAGAAAAAGTTAAATGATCTATTTTAATAGGGCTTTTTGGCGCATTTAAGTCAGTATTTAGTCGTTTTATAGGAGCTAATTTTAAAAGACGGCTTTATTGATATTATGCTTTAATAGCCCTTAGAGGACTCTTGGTTCAGAAGTAAGTTTTTATTGAAGGTGCAGAATGACACAAGATGAGCTAAAAATGTTGGTTGCTCAAGCAGCCGTGGATTATATCCTTCCAAAATTAGATGCCGATTCCATTGTAGGGGTTGGTACAGGATCTACAGCTAATTGTTTTATTGACCTATTGGCAAAAATCAAAGGCCAGTTTGATGGTGCTGTTGCCAGTTCAGAGGCTACGGCTTCGCGTTTAGAGGCACATGGTGTCCCTGTATATGATTTAAATGCAGTGGGTCGACTTTCTGTTTATGTGGATGGCGCCGACGAGTCAGATTCTAAATTATGCCTTATTAAAGGGGGTGGCGCGGCCTTGACCCGAGAAAAGATTGTTGCGGCTTGTGCAGATGAATTTATTTGTATTGCGGATGCTAGCAAGTGGGTTGACGTATTGGGGCGTTTTCCTTTACCTGTTGAGGTGATTCCCATGGCGCGTTCCCACGTTGCTAGAGAATTAGTTAAATTGGGTGGTGATCCAGAGTATCGAGCGGGTGTATTGACTGATAATGGTAATGAAATTATCGACGTGCACAACTTGAGTATCACCGATCCTGTTTTGCTAGAGAGTCAAATTAATCAAATTGTGGGGGTTGTGACTAATGGCTTATTTGCACAGCGCCCAGCGGATATATTGTTTCTAGGTAGAGAATCGGGCGTAGATACGATTCGCTCCTTGGGCTAGATCAAGATTTCCCCATAGCGCTTGCATACCCATCTAAAGCTCGTTGACGAGCAAATTTGTAGTCAATAATTGGTTCGGGGTAGTGGCATTCTTGGCATTGCTCTTTGCTGGGCTTATGTATCGATTTTTTATCTAGGCAGGAGAGTTCAGGTAATAATTTTTTGATAAATTTTCCTTCAGGGTCAAAACGTTGAGACTGTCTTTCTGGATTAAAAATTCGAAAATAGGGGGCAGCGTCCGCACCGGTAGATGCTGCCCACTGCCAGCCGCCATTGTTAGAGGCGTAATCCCCATCAACTAGGTGTTGCATAAAAAATGCTTCGCCTTTGCGCCAGTCAATCAATAATAGTTTTGTTAAAAAAGCGGCAACAATCATGCGCAGGCGGTTATGCATCCAGCCTGTTTGTACGAGTTGTTTCATCGCGGCATCGACAATTGGGTAACCGGTTTCAGCTTTACACCAAGCTTGCCATTGCTGTTCATTGTTTGCCCAAGGTATGGGCTTTTTCGTGGTCTTAAAGTTCTTTGATTTGGAAAGGTGTGGGTAAATATCGCTTAGATGTCGATAAAACTCTCGCCAGATGAGCTCGTTTACCCAAGCATTCTCAATCCAATTTTCGCTATATTGCCTAGCAGCCTCGATACATTGCCGAACACTAATGGCCCCGCAAGCCAAATAAGGGGAGAGGGTACTTGTGCCGGCAATGCTGGGAAAGTCGCGAATGGTTTTGTAATCCTCAATATGTTGTTTTGCAAATCGTTTAAGTTTTTGCTGTATAGCTGTAGTAGATATTGGCCATAAATCATTACGATAAATGCGTTTTTTTTGAGGCCAGTGAGTGCTCACAATATCGCTGGCGATGTGTTTGATCGTTTCCTGCTTTGATGGCGCGCGCAATGCCTTAAGTTGATCTACTTTGACTTGTTTACGCCATTGGCGAGCAAAAGGTGAATAGATGTGGTAAATCGTGTCGCTTTGTGTGGTTACGGTGCCAGGAGGAAGGACGACATCTCCATGGTAGCGATGTACTTGGATTCCAGCCTTTTCAAAGGTTTGCAAGACTTTCTGATCACGTAGTTTTTCGTTTAGTGGGTATTCGTGATTAAAAAACAGACTGTTTGTGTCGAGTTGTTTTGCGAGAGAGAGCAATTTCTTGGGTATATCTGTGAAAGTGTCCGCTTTGATGATTTTTAGCGGAATATTCTTTTCTCCAAGCTCATCGGCAAGAGCATTTAAGCGGTCGCGCCATAGCATGAGTTTAGCGGGTGCATCATCATGACTTTCCCATTGTTTTTCTGACACGCAATAGACGCAGCAAATAGCCCCCTGTTTGCTTGCATAATACAAGGCTGGGTTATCTTGGAGGCGTAAATCATTGCGTAGCCAAACGAGATTCATAGTGATTTTGCCTCTATTGAGGGAGCTTAGTTGACCTTGGAAAAGTCTTCCTTGGCTTTTCCAAGGTCAACGGCTTATTTTTGTTTATCGATGAGATACGTGGTTCATCTCACGCCAGATTAGTGTTAGCTGAATAATCCTTGAGTTCTATAGGCTTAGTGGTCCAATTCTGCTAATATGCGCGGCCTCAAGTCGCCCTGTCTTTACAGGAAGCTGACGATTCTTGTTTTTACAACGGTTCACTTATCATTCTAATGCTGAGGTTAAGCTTTCTTCATGGTTTCTATCTCCCTTGAAAAGTCGAAAATTCGCTTTTTGCTGCTTGAAGGCGTTCATCAATCTGCTGTCGATACCCTGAAAGAGTCAGGCTATACCAATATTGAGTACATTAAAACGGCCTTGAATGAGGATGAGCTTGTAGAAAAAATTAAAGGCGTGCACTTTGTAGGTATACGCTCCCGCACACAGCTGACTCGCCGTGTGTTTGAGGCTGCAGATAAACTGGTTTCTGTGGGTTGTTTTTGTATTGGCACGAATCAAGTCGATTTGCTTGCTGCTCAAGAGTATGGCGTAGTGGTTTTTAATGCGCCTTACTCAAATACTCGTTCTGTCGCAGAGTTGGTTTTGGCTGAGGCGATTATGCTGCTGCGAGGCATTCCTGAAAAAAATACCGTGTGTCACCGTGGCGGCTGGTTAAAGTCAGCCGTGGGTTCATTTGAAGCTCGTGGAAAGACCTTAGGTATCGTTGGTTATGGTTCTATTGGTAGTCAAGTGAGTGTGCTGGCTGAGTCGCTTGGGATGAAAGTCCGTTTTTATGATGTGGTGACTAAACTACCTCTGGGGAATGCGGTTCAAGTACGAGATTTTGAAGATTTGTTAGGCATGTCGGATGTCGTTACTCTTCATGTTCCTGAGAGTGCTTCAACAAAGAATATGATAAGTACAAAAGAGCTGGCGGCGATGAAGCCCGGTTCTATTTTGATTAATGCGGCTCGAGGCACGGTTATTGATATTGAGGCCTTGGCGACATCAATGAGCAGTAAACACTTGGCTGGAGCTGCTATCGATGTTTTTCCTATTGAGCCTAAAGGGAACAACGAAGAGTTTGTTAGTCCGTTAAGAGAATTTGATAACGTGATATTGACGCCGCATATCGGTGGTTCTACTCAAGAAGCTCAAGAAAATATTGGTATGGAAGTCGCGGAAAAATTGGTTAAGTACTCTGATAATGGTACGACAACGAGTTCAGTTAATTTTCCTGAGGTTGCTTTGCCTGAGCATGCAGGTAAGCATCGTTTACTACACGTACATAAAAATATTCCTGGTGTTCTTTCTGCGATTAACAATATTTTTTCCGCAAACCAAATTAACATTGCGGGACAATATTTACAGACAAATGATCAAGTGGGTTACGTGGTGATAGAGGTTGATGCAGACTACAGTGACGTTGCACTTAAGCAGTTAAAAAATATCGAAGGTACCATTCGTTGTCGAGTGCTTTACTAGTATTTTCATTTAGAAGAGTCCTTAAAAATGCTACTGGAGTTTGCATAGGCTCCCTCTTCAATCAGTGATCGCATATTTTTCATAGTTTTAAAAGGTGAACCTACTAATAATAGGTTTGTAAGCCATCCGGGAATAGGCCCATTGGGGTTGATGTGAGCGTAGGTCTCTACCTTGGTGGTGCCGTCTTTTAATGGTGTGAAGTACCAGCGTGAATCTGCTTCTTCAATTCTTACGGCGTTTGTTTTATTCACTATACCGCTAACGGGTTTGCTGATCATGCGAATTTGTTGGGTGTTAGGATCTTGATACCAGTTTATTTTTGCAAGAACATCTCTGTCGCTCACCGGAAAAGGGACATCATTATAGGTGTAAACATAAAATTCCGTCGCTGAAATTTTTTTGTGTACGCGTGACTTTTTACATAAATCAGCCCAACGAGGACATGAGGCAGTGTCTTGTACCAATGCAACGAGACTATTAGCGCTTCCTTTAACGAGCATACTTCCGTAAACCGCATCGTATTTTGAGTTGGATACTTTGCTTGTGAAAATCTGAATACCGTCTTCGTTCTTTTTTTCTTGCCAGTCTAGTTTTCGCCATTCTTCTGCATGACTTGAGGTTGCTATTAGTAGTAGCAGTTTGAAGAATAAACAAAATGGTAGACAATTGTGCATACATAACTCTCTCGTAAATAGATCGATGCAGTGCAAGTATAAACTTGTTACACTGCTTCGATAAATCAAATAAAAAATTGAGGTCTGCTATGAAAACACGAGCAGCTGTTGCTTGGGAAGCGGGAAAGCCACTGAGTGTTGAAGAAATTGAACTGGGCGGACCAAAAGCGGGTGAAGCGCTCATTCGAATTGTTGCCACAGGAGTGTGCCATACCGATGCTTATACGCTTTCTGGCGATGACCCCGAAGGTTTATTTCCTGCCATCCTGGGGCATGAAGGTGGCGGTATTGTTGAAGAAGTGGGCGAGGGCGTTACCTCGGTAGTCCCCGGTGATCACGTGATTCCACTGTATACCCCTGAGTGTGGGCAATGTAAGTTCTGTTTGTCAGGTAAGACGAATTTATGTCAGGCTATTCGGAGCACTCAAGGTCGAGGCCTGTTGCCGGATGGCACCACACGTTTTTCTAAAAATGGTAAAGCTATCTATCACTATATGGGAACCTCAACCTTCTCTGAGTATACGGTAGTTCCTGAAATTGCAATTGCTAAGGTCAATAAGGCTGCGCCCTTGGATAAGATTTGCTTATTGGGTTGCGGTATTACGACCGGTATTGGCGCTGTGCTGAATACCGCAAAAGTGGAACCAGGGTCGACGGTCGCAGTGTTTGGCTTGGGGGGTATCGGCTTAAGTGTTGTACAAGGTGCGGTCATGGCAAAAGCGGAGCGTATTATTTGTATTGATACAAATAATGATAAATTTGAAATGGCCAAAATGTTGGGAGCCACTGACGTAATCAATCCGCATGATTATGACCAGGCTATTCAAGATGTTATTGTTGATTTAACGGATGGTGGCGTTGATTACTCCTTTGAATGTATTGGTAATGTGGGCGTGATGCGATCGGCCTTGGAATGTTGCCATAAAGGTTGGGGCGAGTCGGTGGTTATTGGTGTGGCGGGTGCTGGACAAGAAATATCGACCCGGCCCTTTCAATTAGTTACGGGGCGAGTGTGGCGAGGTACAGCTTTCGGAGGAGTAAAAGGTCGTAGCCAGTTGCCAGGTTATGTTGATGAATATTTAAGTGGAATAATTAAGATTGATCCTATGGTTACCCATACCATGCCGCTTGAAGAAATAAATACGGCGTTTGATTTGATGCATGAAGGTAAAAGTATTCGCTCAGTTGTTATTTATTAAGCCTGAACTAAAATAAATATTGCGTTTTTAATTCTAAAGAGCACGATAAAATGAAACAAATTTCTGAGACAAAGTCGTTTGGCGGTGATTTAAAGCGCTACCAACATGGCTCCGCAGTGCTAAATTGTGAAATGATTTTCTCTATATTCTTGCCTCCACAGATTGAAAAGCACGCTGTGCCAGTTTTGTATTGGTTGTCAGGTTTAACCTGCACCGATGAAAATTTTATGCAAAAAGCAGGCGCGCAACGGGTTGCCGCCGAGCTAGGTTTGGCCATCGTTTGTCCAGATACCAGCCCGCGGGGTACTGATTTACCCGGAGAGCATGATAGTTATGATTTTGGCTCTGGTGCAGGATTTTATTTAAATGCAACGGAAGCGCCTTGGAATCAGCACTACCGTATGTACGACTATGTCGTCGATGAATTACCAGTATTAATTCAAGAGCATTTCCCTGTCAGTGATCAAAAAAGTATTAGTGGACACTCGATGGGTGGTCATGGTGCGTTAACGATAGCGGTGAAGAACCCAAGTAAATATTGTTCTGCCTCTGCTTTTGCGCCAATTTGTAATCCTATTAATAGTGGTTGGGGTGAAAAGGTCTTTAGTCGCTATTTAGGTCAGGATAAAAGTCAATGGGAGGATTATGATATTTCGCTATTGGTGGCAAAGGCCAAGGAGAAAATTCCTTTTGTGATCGATCAGGGCGAGGCGGATGAATTTCTGACGGAGCAGTTAAAGCCAGCGTCATTACAATCTGCATGTGAAAAGGCGAATTATCCGCTTACTTTGCGAACTCACCATGGATATGATCATAGTTATTATTTTATTGCTAGTTTTATTGAGGACCATCTACGCTACCATGATAAGGCTTTAAGGGGAGAGGATACCTCAATTTACTATTAGCCCCCATATTTTAATTAGACCGCTTGTATATGAACAGCAACAGATTTGAAGTTGGGGGTGAGGCTTCTGGGATCAAGTTCATGTTCTGTTAATATATTAGCTTCTGGATAGTACGCTAAAACATTGCCTGGTGGCAGGCCAAATTGTTGAACTTTAAGTTGGCAGCTTTTTCCATTTCGTGAGGTGACCGTTACGCTATCATTATTTTTGAGGTCTAGTCTTTTCATGTCTGCTAATGATATCAATAAGCTATCACGACTTGCATTATGACGATAGCTATCCTTTTCCTCATAAATAATACTATTAAATTGTCCTTCACTACGAATGCTGGCTAACAAAAATGGATAGTCGCTTTTATTTTTATTGGTTTCTGGGATCGGATGAATTATAAAGTGGGCTTTTCCGCCATTCATATTAAATATCGGCTTGTGAATAATACGGTTGCGAATATGGAACTCTTTTTTAGCCACGCTAATATCTTTTAGGTTTTCCATTCCAGGAATTATTCTGGCGATAGTTTCCCTAATGGTATCGTGATTGCAGAACTGTTCAAACTTGACGGCGCTATCTTTGAGTAATTTTTTCCCTATTTCTGTTAGGATGTTGACTTCAGATCGAATGTTATCTAAGCGCTCGATACCGCCATCACTCAAGCGAACAAAATTAAACATTGATTCTTGTGTTGTTGCTTGTTGTTCTTCATCTCGTGCCATTACCGGTAAAATTAAGGTGTCACCTTTATCTATACCATACAAATGCCCTTGATTTAGTGTGGTCGTAAGAAAACATTTAAAACCTATATTATTTAATGCAGTAGCGGACCATTCAGCGTTGGGGCTGGCACTGTAAAGATTACCTCCCATTATTAATGCGCAATCGATATTGCCATCGCCAGCAGATTTTAGGCTATGAAACGTATCGAGTCCTGGTTTTTTGGGGAGTGTCACTGCCATATTTTTTTCAATGTTGTTAAAAATATCTTCTGTTAAAATAGGTTTTACACCAATAGTGCCAATACCTTGTACATTGCTATGACCTCGCAATGGCAGTAGCCCCCGATAGCGATTGCCTACCATGCCACGCAACAGCGCAAGGTTGGCGATGTATTCAACATTTTCACAACCAAAACGATGGTGTGTAATGCCCATGCCCCAGGCAAAAACCGTGTTTTTACTTAGGCTATAAATAGACGCTGCTTCTTGTATTTTTTCTTTAGGAATCCCACTACTTTTTGTAATGCTTTCCCATGAGGTGCGCGAGAGGTCGCTAATAAAAGCTTGGCTGTTAACGCAGTATTTCTCAATGAAACTCGTATCTTGCTTTTCTTCTTCAAGAGTAGCTTTGGCTATGCCTTTTAAAACAGCAATATCACTACCAATATTAGGTTGTAAATAAAGCGAAGCGATTTCTGTCCCGCCCACGATCATCGAATGAGCGCTCTTAGGTACAGCAAATTTAACTAATCCCGGTTCTTTCGCGGGATTAATGATAATGACATGGCCGCCACGGTCTCTACACTTCTTCAATTGATGAATAAATCTTGGATGATTAGACGCAGGGTTGGCGCCGATCACAAAAATAAGATCACAACCCGATAAATCTTCAAGTTCAATCGTTGCTGTACCGGTTCCAATCGTTGAGTTTAGTCCAACACTGGTAGCTTGATGGCAATAATAGGAGCAGTTGTTCACATTGTTGGTGCCATACAGCCTCGCGAGTAGTTGTAAAACAAAGCCCGCTTCATTTGACGCTCGCCCAGAAGCATAAAAAAAACTACGTTCGGGTTTTATTTCGGCAAAGCGACTGACGGTATAGTCAATAGCCCATTTCCAGTCAGCTTGATAATAGCGGTTAGATCCTGCTGCTTTAAAAATAGGAGAACTTAGTCTGCCTAAGTGTTCCAGCTCGTGAGCAGACAGCTCGCGAAGCTCATCGATATTGTGTTCAAAAATTTCTTTTGGAATTGGTGCTTGGATGTCAGTCGATTGCGCTTGAATACTTTTATTGCAAACGGAAGGAAACTCTCCCGCTTCGTTGGTCATTCCACCTTTTTGTCCCCCCATGCCTAAGCCGCAGGCTTTACAGGTATTCTTTGCCATTAATGCCTTTGCAGAATTTTTTAGACCAATACGTTTAATGGTGCTAAGTGTATAAAGGACTTTTTTTGGGCCACCGCCCACAATTTTTTTCATAGTTATTATTCATTAAAAAATAGAAGTGCGTGTATAACTGGTTAGTTTTTCTAAAGCCATTTGCCCTAATACAGAATTTCCTGATTTGTCCAACTCCGGTGACCAAACACAAACCGTATATTGCCCTGGCGCAATAGCAACGATGCCACCACCAACGCCACTTTTAGCGGGTAGCCCCACGTTGTAAGCAAAATTCCCCACTGCATCATATAGCCCGCAAGTTAGCATTAATGAATTGATACGTTTGTCCATTAACTCTGCATGAAACTTTTCCCGGAAATAAGAGTATCCTCGATTGGCTAGGCATTCGGTTGCTCTAACTAGGTCGCGACAGCTCATGCTCATGGCGCATTGCTTAAAATAACAGTCTAAAGTTTGCTCGACACTGCCATCTAAATTTCCAAGTGCTTTTAATAAATTGGCAATCGCAATATTTTGAAAACCTGTTGTTTTTTCGCTGCGAGCAACCTGTTGATCAATACGATTATCTTTGTTGCCAGATAGTGAGGCAATAAATTCTTCAATGCGTCGAGCCGGTGTTGAGCTACGTGAAGCGATGGTGTTAGTAACGACAATTGCCCCAGCATTGATAAAAGGATTACGAGGGATGCCACCTTCTGAATCGAGTAGCAACAAAGAATTAAAACGCATGCCTGATGGCTCTCGACCAACGCGCTCCCACAGGCGTTCACCAATAGTGTCGAGTGATAGCATTAGTGTGAAAAGTTTCGAAATGCTTTGAATAGAAAATTCAGTATCGGCCGCTCCGATGCTAAACTCCTCTCCCTCTACAGTTCTTAATGCCATTCCAAATTGTTTTGGCGTTACTTTTTTTAAATCCGGTATATAGTCTGCTACTTTCCCTTGGCCATAGGCGACAATGACTTCCTCATGAATACGTTCCAATATGGCAGGCAGTTTTTTCGTATCTAGTGGTTGGTTGATCAGTTGGGAATGGATTAATGTCATAATTAAAAGCCAATTTTGTTAGCCAAGGTAAGTCAAGTGCGCTAGCCAGCGTTGCTCATTTTGCCTATAGACCTACCATGCCTATATATGGGCCGTAGGTAGGGAGCGGAAGCATTGCGCTGCAATGAGCGCCTTAACAGCCGCAAAAATTCCTCAATTGCCTTTTATGATATTTTATACTACCTCAGCGCTAGAAAAACACTCGTTAACCTCATTACCTGTGGGTATACGTGATTCTTTATTTGGTTTGTTTTTTAGGTGTTTTACTGGGGGGATATGTGCTTGAAAAAAGGAAACTTTTCAGCTTCCTTTTTTCGCTGCTCAGGCGCTATCAAATTAATAAGCCGCTTGATATATAGCTAAGGCGTCGGCTTCCGTGACTTCTCTTGGATTGTTTATCAGTAGGCGCTGTTGCTTCATAGCATCGCTAGCGAGCATGGGGAGATCTTCCTCGGGGATATCCATTTTTTTCAGGGTATTCGGTAAGCCCAAGTCAATAATTAATTGCTCAAAATGAGCGATTAGCGCTTCTGTCACTGCATCGGCATCGCCTTCAACGGGCTTATTCATAATGATGGGCGCTAGCTCTGCGTACATTGCTTTTGCTGATGGTGCGTTAAAGCGCATTACATAAGGTAGGACGAGTGAGTTGCTTAGGCCATGGGGTATATGATAGTGGCCACCTAGCGGGTAAGCGAGAGCGTGTACTGCGGCAACAGGGGAATTAGCAAAGGCTTGTCCGCCGAAGCAAGCTCCTAGCAACATGGCTTGGCGCGCTTCAATATTTTTGCCATCGTGAGTGGCCGTCATAATATTTTGGCTAAGTAGACGTAGTCCTTCTTTAGCGATCATATCGGCGTAGGAATTTTTTAGTCGGGCGCTGGTGTAAGCTTCGATACAGTGGACCATGGCATCAACGCCAGTTGCCGCAGTGATATGGGGTGGCAGGCCAATGGTTAACTCGGCATCTAATAGTGCGACATCAGGATAGAGTTGGTTGGCAACAACTCCCGCTTTGGTGGTTTCTCCCGTTGTGACGATGGCAACTGCGGTGACTTCTGAGCCGGTTCCTGCTGTAGTTGGAATTAAGATCAAAGGTAGTCGCTGACCTTTTGCAATACCAACACCGTAGATATCCTCAAGCTTTGCCCCTGTATTGGCAAGTAAAGCGATGAGTTTGGCAGTATCCATCGACGAGCCCCCGCCAAAGCCTATAACACCGTCGTTGCCGCCTTGCTTCAACACCTCAAGCGCATCATAAACAACAGATTCTGGCGGATCTGCGACAACATCAACATAGCTGCTGTACTCCATAGAACCTGCTTTTAGGGCACTTTCTAATTTATCCATCAAGCCTACTTTAACGATGCCCTGATCAGTAACCACTAGAGGGCGAGTGATATGCTGTTCGTGACAAATATCCGCAATTTTTTGTAGCGCACCAGGTTCATTGATAATGGATCGAGTGGTATTGAATACAAAGGGTTTCATAGAAGCCTCTCTAGGAGAATATGGTTAATTTAATCCGCTAAGAACATTAAAGCTGCTCGTACTCGTATAAGTAAAATAACAAGACCAAGTTCACACTGTAAATAATCTTGCTATTTCTTGGCTAGTAGCAGCCCCTAGGCCATCTGAAAATCTACTATACGAAATCAATAGGTAAATAGAAATATATAAACGGTGGATTACAAGATAATTTCACCCTAGGCGTTCTTCGTTGTTTAATAATTCATCGTGAAGCGTTGAGTTTGCTTGCTTAATGGCCTACAATGCGCGCCCCCGAGTGACATTGGGGGTTAACTGCTGTTCTCTTGTTTGATTTTCATCTCCAATTGAACAAGAAGAGTAGTATTTCCTTGCTTCACCAATATGCATTCTCTATTAGTTTGTGTATATGGGAAGCCTAACCCGTAAGGAACAGATTAATATGCGTCATTACGAAATAGTATTCCTGGTTCACCCAGATCAAAGTGAGCAGGTTCCTGGTATGGTTGAGCGCTATACCAATAGTATTAAAGAAGATGGTGGTCAGGTTCATCGTATGGAAGACTGGGGTCGCCGTCAGTTAGCCTACTCCATCAACAAAATTCACAAGGCTCATTACATTCTGATGAATATCGAGTGTAGCGACAAAGTATTGGAAGAATTGACCACGACTTTCCGTTACAACGATGCTGTTTTGCGTCACTTGGTTATTCGTGAAGATGAAGCCATCACTGAAGAGTCTCCAATTTTAAAGGCTGAAAAAGATAACCGTGATCGTCGCGCTCGCCGTGATGATGAGTCGGATTCAGGCCAGGGTGACGATGCAGATGAAGATAACACAGAGTCAGCAGAAACTGCCGACGAGCAGGAGGAGGATTAATCATGTCACGTTTTTTCCGTCGTCGTAAGTACTGTCGTTTCACTGCTGAAGGCATCGATCGAATCGACTATAAAGATTTAGAAACGCTAAAAGCGTATATCACAGAAACCGGTAAAATTGTGCCTAGTCGTATCACTGGCACTAACGCAAAATACCCGCGCCAGTTGGCGACGGCTATTAAGCGTGCTCGTTTCTTGTCGTTGCTACCCTATACGGATGGCCACGACCGTTAATTGCTTGGCTGGCTGAGTAATATCGATGAAGGGGCTGGCTGAATTTATTATGCGAGGCCGTATGCAGGCCTCAACGGTTGTCATACTAGGGTATTTTTTACCCTTGTTAGCGCCAATCGCTATTGCGCTAGTGACGCTTAGGCGTGGTGCAGTTGAAGGTACGATCTTGTTAATGATCGGTCTGATGCCTGCAATTTTTTCGTTGGTATCAGGCGGAGAAGGCAGTGTTTTCTTGGTTTGGAGTACATTGCTGATTTTAGTGGTGGTTTACATTCCAGCCTTGGTATTGCGTTCTTTGATGTCACTGCCGATCACAGTGCTCAGTATTGTACTTGTGTGTGCGGCGCTTAGCGCCTCAGTGGTAACTTTTGCTGGATCTGAGATTGATGCATGGATAACTGCAGCCCATGATAGTGCTAGTGATAAGCCTGAGTTGCAAGCTTCGCTTGCCTCGCTAAAAAGTCATACTTTATTGGCAGGCTTAATTGCTTACTTCTTAGTGGTTAATGCGGTATCTGGCTTGATACTTGGACGTTGGATGCAGGCATTACTCTACAATCCAGGTGGATTTGGTAGTGAATTCAGGGCCTTACGTTTTGGTGTTGTTGCAGCGAGCTTAAGTTTTGGGCTCAGTTCGTATTGCTGGTTTCAAGGTGGCGAGTACTTAGTTTGGTCAAGCGTTTTGGCTTTGCCTCTCATACTGGTTGCATTGTCTGTTGCGCATAGTATAGCTAAGCATAAGCGGACAGTGGCACCTTGGTTAGTATTGTGTTATCTGGCGGTATTTATAGTCAGTCCATTGATCATTCTGATTGGCTTTTTAGATACTTGGTTAAATTTTCGTGGCCGTTTTTCGAACCCTAACGGTCGCACAAACTCATAATATGGGGAAACGAGATGGACGTTATTCTACTCGATAAAATTGGTAATTTAGGTAATGTCGGCGACAAGGTCAGTGTTAAAGCTGGTTTTGGGCGTAACTTTTTAATACCACAAGGTAAAGCTTTGCCAGCTACAACGGCTAATGTTGCTGAGTTTGAAGCTCGTCGTGCTGAACTAGAAGCTGCTGCTGCTGAGAAAAAAGCTGCTGCTGAAGAGCGTTCAAAGAAATTGGCTGAGTTGTCAGTGACTATTTCAGCGAATGCGGGTGATGAGGGTAAATTATTTGGTTCTGTGGGTACCCGTGATATTGCTGAGGCTATCACTGCAGCGGGTGTTGAAGTAGCGAAAGCAGAAGTTAAATTGCCAGAAGGCGCTTTGCGTGAAGTTGGTGAGTTTGATGTTGATGTGCAGCTGCACAGTGAAGTTATGCAAACGGTCAAAATTGTTATCGCCGCTGAGTAATCTGCTTTCTTAGCCTGCCTAATGGTTTGATTACCACTAAAGCCCGGTTGCGTTTAGCTGCCGGGTTTTTTGTTATCTGTGGTATTATCTCTTTCTTGTCGTTCGAGCCTAAAGCCTAAATATATCCTAAATTCTATGTCGCCGTCCCAGCCTATGCCACAAGACCTGCTTCTAGATACCATTCCAGATATCGTTTACGAGCAGAGTGATATGGGAGGGCAATCGTTACCCCATTCGCCTGAAGCGGAGCGAGCAGTATTGGGGGGCTTAATGCTCTCTAACAAGGCTTTTGATGGCGTAGCAGAAGTGCTACAAGCGGATGATTTTTACAAAGATGCTCATCGGCAAATTTTTACCGCTATGTCCGCGCTCTGTGAAGCGGATAAGCCTTTCGATATTATTACTTTGGCTGAAGCCTTATCGCGAAATGATGAACTCTCGCGAGTGGGGGGGATGGAATATTTATCCGATGTTGTCAGTCAAACTCCCAGTTCAGCAAACACCATTGCTTATGCGCGTATTGTTCGAGAGCATGCGACGATACGGCAGTTGATTCATGTAGCAAATGATATTTCCCGTTCTAGCTACAATCCTTCGGGTCTAGATGCCGATGATTTATTGCAGCTTGCGGAAAAGCGCTTACTGGAAATTGCTGAGGGTCGTCCTAAAGAAGGCGGTTTGGAGGGGGTCGATGGCCTGCTTAAAAATACCATAGAGCGTATCGATGCCTTATTTCGCTCTGAGAGTGATATTACAGGTCTCAGTTCTGGCTTGGCTGACTTAGATCAGCGTACTTCTGGCTGGCAAAATGGTGAGTTGATTATTCTCGCGGCTCGTCCTTCGATGGGGAAAACGGCTTTGGCGCTTAACTTTGTTGAGGCGGCTATTTTCACTCAGAAAAAACCCGTCTTAGTGTTTAGTATGGAAATGCCTTCTGAGGCCTTAGTGATGAGGATGTTGTCGTCTACGGGTCGCATAGATCAGGGTAAGATTCGCAATGGCCAATTAACGGAAGAAGACTGGCCTAAGTTAACGGCAGCCGTCCAAAAATTAAAAGGCGCTCCACTTTTTATTGATGATACGCCAGCTTTATCACCACAAGATATGCGTGCTCGTATTCGGCGTGTTGCGCGTGAGCATGGTGATCCTGGAATGATCATGGTGGATTATTTACAGTTAATGCAGACGGCTGGTGCGAGTGAGGGGCGTACCCAAGAAATTTCTGAGATTTCACGTTCTTTAAAAGCAATGGCAAAAGAGTACAGTTGTCCTGTTATTGCCTTGTCGCAGCTTAATCGCGGTGTGGAGCAGCGTCCTAATAAACGTCCAATGAACTCTGATTTACGTGAATCAGGCGCGATTGAGCAGGATGCAGATGTTATTTTATTTATCTACCGCGATGAGTATTACAACGAAGATAGCCCAGAAAAAGGCATTGCAGAACTCATTATTGGTAAGCAGCGTAATGGTGAAATAGGAACTTGTCGAGCGACATTTATGGGTAAATATACGCGTTTTGAGAATTTAGCGCCGGATTATATGGCGAATAATGATTTTTAGAGAAATGTTTAAATTGGAAATGGTCTAAACAGATAGTTTAGACCATTAGAGAGCAGAGGAGCTTATTCAGCGCTGGTTTCCTCTTCGGCTGCACCCGTTGTTTCTTCAGTGGTATCAGGTTCTGCTTTAGGCTCTGGAGCTGTAATCAAACCTTCTGCAATCAAAATTTTAATTTTCTCTTCCGCATGAATAAATTTACCGTCGTTGCCTTGCACTGCGTAACGGCCATCGCGGCGTTTTAATACAGTGTACTCGGCCGCTTTTTTAGCGAGTTTCATTTGCCTTTCCTCTTGGGTAATAAATAAAAAAGCCCTACTTATGTAAGGCTAAGAAATTATATGTTGAAATGAATCCTTATGAAAAGGAATTTTTTAACAGTTCCGCAAAACTAATGCATCAACTAAAGATAATTTTATTCATGGTTAAATAGTAGAGTATGTGATGAGAACTTCTCTCCCGTTTTTATTTGATAGCCACTGTCACTTCGATTTCGATACTTTTGGTGATGCCGAGCATCGAAAAGCGCTGTGGCAAGAATGTCGTCAAAAAGGGATCAATCGCTTACTGATACCCGGTATAGCGCCTAACCAATGGGGTGTAGCTTATTCCATCACTGAAGCCCTAGAAGATATCTACATGGCAGTAGGCGTGCATCCCTGGTGGCTGGAGAGTATCGATGGGGATAGCATAAGTGAAGAACTTTTAAATACAGTCAAATATTATTTGGCGCAGCCTGCTTGTCTTGCGGTGGGGGAGTGTGGATTGGATGCTGTGATTAATACAGATTTTTCTAAACAGCTGTCTATTTTTGAGCAGCAAATAGAGCTTGCATGTGAGGTATCGTTGCCACTTATCATTCATGTGCGCAAAACACACAATGAGACTTTACGCTTGCTGTCTCGCTATCGGCCAAAAGCAGGCGGTGTGATACATGCTTTTAGTGGTAGCGCTGAGCTGGCCAAGCAGTATTGGAATTTAGGGTTTTACCTAGGTATTGGTGGCGGTATTACTTATCCTCGAGCCAACAAAACTCGGACTGCCGTGCAAGAGGTGCCGCTTGAGTCGCTGTTGCTGGAAACGGATGCTCCGGATATGCCGCTTTATGGCTTTCAGGGCCAAGCGAATAGTCCTTTACATCTTTTAGATATTGCCCAAGTATTAGCTGAGCTTAGGCAGGAACCTATTGCGCGAATTTGTGAGTTGACTAGTGCTAATGCTAATCGTTTATTTAATCTATAGTATTTATATATGTTTGACCCTATTCTCTTCAAAAAACAATTTCCTTTATTTGATTGTCCAGAGAATCAATCGCTGATTTATTTAGATAATGCAGCGACAACACAAAAGCCACAGTGTGTTATTGATGCAATCGCTCATTTTTATACGCATTCTAATGCAAATGCAAATCGCTCAAGTCACCGCTTAGGTAGAAAGGCAACGGCTATTGTTGAAAGGACAAGAGAAAAAGTCGCTGAATTTATTAATGCTGAATCAATTGATGAAGTTATCTTTACCTCCGGCGCAACGGCTGGAATCAATATAGTGGCTAATGGGCTTGCTGCCCAATTGCAAAGCGGAGATGAAATTATTTTAAGCATCGCTGAACATCATGCGAATTTAGTTCCTTGGCAAGAAGTGGCTAATAAGACCGGAGCAGTGTTGCGGTGGTTGGATGAAAAGTGCTCAAACATAATGACGTGTCTTAATAAAAAGACAAGAATAATATCAATTAATGCAGCGAATAATACTTTGGGTTGTATCACTGATTTGTCTTTTTTAGAAAATATTAAAAAACAGCAACCTAAAGTGGTTGTTGTTATTGATGCCTCTCAGTTTGCCAATTATCAAAAAATAAATGTTATAAATTTGTGCTGTGATTTTTTAGTATTCTCGGCTCATAAAATCTATGGTCCTAGTGGTTTGGGCGTGCTCTATGGAAAAAAGCATTTTTTAAATGAAATGCCTCCACTCTTTTTTGGTGGCGAAATGATAAGTCGCGTTGATCTTCATAGTAGTCAATATACTACGTCGCCATCTCGTTTTGAAGCGGGTACAGCGCCTTTGGCGGCAATTGCTGGTTTATATGCGTGCTTAAATTTTATGGAAAGCATCGATCATGCATCCATGTTAATTTACAAGAAAAAATTGACTGAATATTTACATAAAAAATTAATGACATTGTGCCAAAGGGAGTCAGATTTAAGGTTGTTAACTCAAAGTGAAAATAATATTGGTATTGCTGTTTTGAGTTCTTCTTCTTATTCTGTATATGATATGGGTGTTTGGTTGGATAGTTGTGATATTGCCGTAAGAGTGGGCGACCACTGTGCTCAGCCCTTATGGCGTTCTTTAAATGTTGGTAAGACTTTAAGGATATCCTTGGCGGCTTATAATACCTTTGATGATATTGATGGTTTAATCACTGCTCTCAATAGTTTTTTTGATGATAATGATAAGATTGTGAAAGAAAAAATAGAGAAAAAATCGATTGTTGATGACGTTTTGTCTTGTATAAGTTGGCAGCAGCGATATAGAAAAATTGTGATGTTAGGAAAAAGTTATATCCCTGAAATGAATATTCGTTTTGACAATTATATTGTCGACGGGTGTGAGACTGCACTATGGTTATTTATGGAAGAAAAAAATGATATCTATAAATTTGTTGTCGATAGTGAATCTTATGTTATCAAAGGTTTGGCCTGCTTGATTGTTGATAAAGTAAATAATAAAAGTATTGAAGAGATAAAAAAATTAGCTTTGATGATTATTGTAATTTGCTTGGGTTTGATCAATATTTGAGTCAGTCGAGGCTTGATGGTATTTCAGCTTTAGTGAAAAAAATACAATCTTTTAACCCTCTTTAGTTATTAAAATAATCTTATTCTTTCTCTGTCATTCCTTCTGGTTTTATTTTCTTCTTCTAAGCTATATCTACTTTATTATAAAAATATTTGAACTTTTAGTTTTTCTTTGAGTACTCACTGTAGGTACTATAAATAACTTTCTTATAGGGGGATGTAGTGAAATCATGTCTACTGTTTTTTATCGTTTGCTTTTTGTTCGGCTGCGGAGGGGGTGGAGGTAAGAGTGATACCCCATCTCAGCCAGAAAATGCGAAAGCTGTTTGGGGGCAGAGTAAATGGGATCAAAGCGATTGGCAATAATTATATTAATCAAGAGGCGATTATGAAATTTAAAATATTATTTTTATCATTGTTAGCTAGTAGTGCTATGGCTCAAGATATACCTTATGTTTTTGAAAGTGGTCAGCCCATTAGGTCGGCTGAAGTAAATGATAATTTCTCTAACTTATCTAGCAGAATGAATTCGGATTACTCTGATCTCTCAGAAAAAATAGATGATAATTTTTCTGAATTATCAAAAGCAGTTGATATGTTGGATGGTCAGTTAATTTTTCAGGGGCAGGGTGATACAACAATTAATGTTGATTGTGCTGAAGATCATAATATTGGCCAAGCAATTTCAGCTGCGCCAAAGGGGGGGGTATTGACGGTCAATATTTCTGGTCAGTGCAAGCAAACTTTAGTCGTAACTCGCGATAATACAATAATTATTGGTTTAGATGGCGCTAGTATTGAACCCAATGTAAGTTGGCGGAAAAAAAATGCAGCATATTTTTATGAAGTGCAAAGCCCTATTAGTGTTATAGGAGCTCAAAATGTAGTGATTCAAGATCTATTATTACACAAGGCTGGAGAAGGAAAATCTGCACTAAATGTATTGAATGGTAGTTCAGTTTTGCTGAGGGGGAGTCGAATAGAAAATAATTATAATGGTGTTTGGGTTTCGGCGTCGACTATTGATTTGGCTAATAATACCTTTATAAATAATTCTTTCGAAGATATTTTAGTGGAAAATAACTCATATGCTTTACTTATTGGTAATGCAGTTACTAAGGATGCTAATGCTAAAGCTATTTCGGTCAACAATAATAGTATTTTGCGTATACGTGCCGATAATGTGGTTGCAGCAAGCATTTCTGTATCAAACAATTCGCAAATTACTACTGGTTCAGAGCCGTTGGTCATACAGGGCGATTTAAGTGTAGATGCATATAGTTTGGCAAATTTTCAAAACGTTACAGTTAATAATGTTTTTCTAAGCTCCCATTCCATGCTGCGTCATATAGGTGAGGGTTCTTTGGTTTATAATCAAATTAACATGACCCCGGACACTGAATATTATGGTCCAATAACGCAAAGATACAGTGTGTCTTGCCCGGGTAATCTCATTCGTGATGATAATGATAAAGGAGGCCCTATTTTTGGAATCGGCGGTAATAATACTTATTATTGTCATTATGCAAGTAGCGAAAATTCTTAAATTATTGACTCTTTGCTAAGCGATAAATATAAAAGTTGTGGTGAAAAAGTGGATCTCATCGTCAATAGCCCCTTTTGGCATGAGTTCCCCTTTTTTATAGTATCGATGACATTAATCAATCTTTTGTATGTTGTTGGCAATATTTCCAATTTTCTCGATTGCCTTCCTGGTTTCATTTTCTATTTCTTTAGCATAATTTAGGCGCAGGCAGCTTTTATATTTTTTGGAGGCGGTAAACAAAATTCCAGGAGCAATGCTAATTTTTTCTTCTGCTAGTCGTTCATTTAATAATATGGTATCAATATACTTTGGTAATTCTACCCATAATAGAAATCCGCCTTGAGGATACGTCATTTTTGTGCCCTTCGGGAAAAATCGACTGATCCAGTCAATCATTCTGTCACGATTTTTTAGATATTGAGCGCGCATCTTCCTTACGTGTCGCTCGTAGTGGCCTTGTGCAATAAATTCAGCCACTGCGCGAGGTTGTAATATAGAGCCGCAAGCTGTTGAAACATACTTCATGTGTTTGACTTGTTGTAAATAGCGTCCAGGTGCGCACCATCCAGTCCGAAAGGCGGGTGAAATAGTTTTAGAGAAGGAAGAGCAAAAAAGTACGCGTCCATCATCATCGAAAGATTTAATACTGCGTGGGCGTGGATAGCTATAGGCAAGATCGCCATAGATGTCATCTTCGATGATAACGAGGTCATATTGTTTGGCGAGTTCGATTAACTTTTCTTTGTTTTTATCCGGCATGGTATAACCCAAGGGGTTATTGCAGACTGGCGTTAGTTGCAACACTTTGATAGGCCACTGTTCTAAGGCCAGTTCTAATGCCTCAAGGCTAACGCCGGTTTCTGGATGAGTGGGTATTTCCAGCGCTTTTAATCCTAAAGCCTGTAGTGTTTGCATTGAGCCATAAAAGCTTGGAGAGTCGATAGCGACAATATCACCTTCAGAGACAATGGAGCGCATGCTGCAGGCAAGCGCTTCTTGACAACCAGTTGTGATAATAATGTCGTCTGGATGGAGACGGCAGCCGGAATCTACCATTAAGCGCGCTATCTGGAGGCGTAGCTCTGAGGCGCCTTGTAATGAATCGTAAGTCAGTTCCGAGATATCATTGCGGAGACTAATATTTGCCATGATGCGTGATAGTGGTCTTAGTGTGCTTGTATTGACATCGGGGGTGCCTTTGCCAAGCGCTAAATCACCATCTTTTTCATGGCTGTAGAGTAGTTTTAGAACCAGCTCCCATTGGGAAACTGACAGTGGTTTTTGGCTCGGGCGGCTGATATCCGGAAGTTCTGGGATTGCTTGGCATGACATTACGTAATACCCCGATTTAGGCCGTACTTCCGCTAGATGTTTTTCTTCCAAAAGTCGATAGGCTTCTTGCACCGTGGATATACTGACGCGATGCTCAGCGCTCATTTGTCGAATAGAAGGCAGCTTGTCACCAGGCTGAAAGTAACCCTTTTCGATACGTTGGACGAGGTTTTGTGCAAGTTCTTCGTAGAGTTTCATGGTGTTCTCGTTAATTGTGTGGGCAGTACAGACAGTAAAGTTGGTGTAAAAACCAGTACAGATAGTAAAGCTTAAACTATGACAGTACAGGGCGCAATTAACTGTAATGCTAAAAATAATTTGTTTTTGAATCTGTAATTGTTTTGTTTGAATCTATATTCTGTGTCTTCTAGTGAAATTTGCTCTACTCATGAGGTGTCAGATGAAATCGGATTCGGATATAGAAACATTAATGAGTCAGTCATTATTTTTACCCGTTTATACACGTAAGCAGGAAAACCCCCTTAGCCCGTTGAAAAAACTTAAACGATATTATGTCTTGAGTCGAACGCGTCGCCAGCTAGCTTTACTTAGCGCCGAACAGCTCGATGATGTGGGTATTAGTTTAGAGCAAGCGCAACGAGAGTCGCAAAAGTTTTTTTGGCAATCGTGAGTCAGTTAACCTAAGGGTAAAATATAGTAAGAGGCTAACAGCTTTTGCAGCCTTGTTTTTATTCTCTCTTATTATGGTAGTAATGCCTGAGTCAAATGATATTATGTTGTTAGCATCAGGTCTTCACTATGGTGCTTGGTGCTCGCCAAACACTTCCCCATGCTCTTGGTGTTATTTACTTGACTGACCTTATCGTGGAAAGTTGCAAAGGCAGGTGCCTTAAATGCCAGCTTTTGGGTTTAGTGTGACGTATCGATTAGTAAGATATTAAATAGTCTTTGGCATCGGCTGCTGTTTTATAGAGCAATGGGATGTTATTAATTGGTAGTATCATCTCTATAATAAAAATGAACTCATAATGAATTCACGCGGGAAATAGTAATGCACACAAAAGATTGGTTTTGGGGGGTCTTTGTTACTGCTATTTGGGGGGTTAATTTTTCAGTTATTAAATTAGGTTTAGGAACCTTGGATCCCTTTATTTTGGCTGCTTTAAGGTTTTGTTTTGTTAGCTTTCCCGCCTTATTGTTTATGCCCAAGCCAAATATTCCAATAATCGTGATAGCATCTTATGGTATTTTGTTTGGTCTAGGTTTGTGGGGGCTTGCTAACCTGGGAGTTTATTTGGGTGTTGACGCCGGTTCTGCATCATTACTGCTGCAGTTTTCTGCATTAATTAGTGTTTTTTTTGGTTTGTTATTCTTTAGAGAGAGGCTGTCATTATTTCAGTGGGGTGGTATTGTCATTTCTTTTTTAGGTTTGCTTTATATTCTGACTATTGAAAAATTTATTGAGGATTATTTGGGTGTATTTTTTATTTTTTGTGCCGCCACAAGTTGGGCTTTGAGTAATGTGATTGTTAAAAAATACCGGCCTAAAAATATGCTGGCATTTATTGTTTGGAGTTGTGCTTTTGCTCCACTACCTCTATTTTTAATGGCCTATTTGACAAAAGGTAGTGCGCCTTTTTTAACTATGGTTAATGTTAATTATATGGCTATTTTTTCTGTCTTCTTTCAGGCGTATATATCCACTATTTTCGGATATCGTATTTGGAATAATTTATTAATACGTTATCCATTATCTACAGTGGCTCCTTTATCTTTACTTGTTCCTATTTTTGGATTTTTTGGCTATTTTTTAATTTTTGGCGATAGCTTTACTGTGGTTGAAGTGGTGGTTTTTTTGTGGATACTGTGTGGCTTTTCTATATTTATGTTTAATTCTCAATTGTCAGTGTTAACTTCTAAATTTAGTCGGTATAACAGGAAAGGAGTTAATGATGGCAGATAATGTCCTTTATCAAGTTAGAACAATCTGAGTCTAACTGAAAGAAAAAGGATAGCCGGCTAAAAATATTGTCATCGGTTTCTGATGTGTTGTTTATACTGTCTGATCGTTTAAATAAACAAGGGTATATTGTCCAAATAATACGTATCGTCACTAATCCCTTTTGGAGAATATATTGATACGAGCATCATCGGTACGGCGAAATCAAATTTGTACTATCTAAGTTAATTGCTTCAATCATTAAATAAAACGGAGTTTTATTTTTCCGGTTTCGATAGTTCGCTGTACCGTCTAAAGCATGCTCAAGTCTTACCGAAGTATATCCAATGTTAGGTGTTGAGCATTTTAGTTCTACAGGATCCTTGTAGGTGCCTCGCGATTAGCGGAAGTGTTTTAAATCGATAAAAGGTGCAGGTTTAGAGGGTTTTTCTGGCCTTATGTTAGCACCTACAGAAGACGACGGATCTTGCGCGGGTATTTGGCAAGATCACTTCGATATTTCTGTGCCATTAATACATGGCGCAGTGTGTGGTATTGGTTTAAATGCCGTGCCAATACATCAATCGACAAAATAGCAGCATTAATGCGAGATGCAGGTAAATTTGCGTATCGTTTTCATAAGCCCTCACGGTTCGACTTTTCCCAATTTCAGGCAAGCAAGCCGGTGTATTAACAGAATTCGAAAGTGATGACCTGTGTAATTGTATAGTTTTATCTATGTATTGGCGTGAGTGTAACCAACTGTTTTTTAACGTGTTTTATATCTTTTTGATTGGGAAATAATTCTGTCCTGGCAGTTTTTACTTTTGTGCTTTTAGTCTTTTATTGCTTAGCGTCCAGGCCTATGATGTAATAAAGTGATCACTAATTTTATTTTATTGTTATGCCTGCCGATCACTTTACTATTCCTTTCTCGCATGATGAATTATTTCATATTATCAGCTCATCTCCTGTGGGTATGATTGTGTCACGCACTGATGGTAGTTTTGAATATGCTAACCCCGCTTTGTGTAAGATGTTAGGTTATAGCAACGAAGAAATCTATGATAAAAACGTTGTTGTTTCGCATGATGCAGATATTCCTTTCAATCAGAAAATTCGTAAACAATTGCTTGAAAACCCTGACGATCCCGTCGTGGTGGAAAAGCGCTATAAACATAAGCAAGGATATTTTATTCTGAGTTTAGTTTCTATAGTGGCTTTGAAAGATGAAAATGGTGTTGTGCAACGCTTTGTTGCTCAAGCTATTGATATTGAGCATAGTCGAAAAATTGAAAAATCAGCCGATTTATTTCGTTCTATGATTAATGCGTCCCTTGATGCAATGTTTATTATTGATCCCAATACCGCAAAAATTTTAGATGCGAACAAACAGGGGTGTCAGAGTTTAGGTTATGAGTATGAAGAAGTGCTTTCTCTTAAAATAACAGATATAGAGAAAAATTTACAAGATGATGAGAGCTGGCATAGTCGAGTTAAAGAGTTAAAAGAAAAAAAACATATGCTTATTGTTGGGGAGCATATGTGCAAGGATGGCTATTCTATACCTGTAGAAAAAAGCGCTAGTTATTTGGTGCAAGATAATTTTGAATACTTTTTGGTGATTGTTAGGGATATTAGTGAGCGCAAAAAATCAGAGGAGTTGATTTGGCGACAGGCTAATTATGATGCTTTAACTGGTCTGCCTAATCGAAATATGTTTTATGATCGTCTGGGGGAGGCATTAAAAAAAGCGCAGCGTGCTAAAATGAAATTGGCTGTATTGTGCTTAGATTTAGATAAATTTAAAGAGGTTAACGATACCTTAGGGCATGATGTCGGTGATCAATTATTGAAAGAGGCAGGACGGCGACTAAACAAGTGTGTTCGCGAGGCTGATACAGTTGCTCGTTTGGGAGGAGATGAATTTTGTATTTTGATTGAGCGATTTAGTGATAGCGCCCACATTGATAGAATCGCTAACAATATTTTATCGATGTTATCAGAGCCATTCTTTCTTTCTGGCAATCGTTCATTTATTTCAGCCAGCATTGGTGTTGCTTTTTTTCCAGATGATAGTGAAAATGTAGATGGTTTGTTAAAAAAGTCTGATCAGGCTATGTATTTTGCTAAAAATAAGGGGAGAGATTGTTTTCAGTATTTCACGGAAAGTATGCAGCTTAAAGCCTTAGAAAGGATGCAATTGAGTCGAGATTTATACGATGCAATCCCAGAAAGTCAGTTTATTATTGAGTATCAGCCTATTGTTACCTTTGATGATGATTCTGTTTTAAAAGCAGAAGCATTGTTGCGCTGGGATCATCCTGAGAAAGGCTTGATCGATACCACAGAATTTATTCTCATTGCAGAAGAGAATGGCATTATTAACCGGATCGGAGAGTGGGTTTTTGGCCAGGTTGTCAGCGTGGTAGCGCATTTCAGAAAAGTCTATCACCCCGATTTTCAAATTAGTATTAATGCTTCGCCACTACAATTTCGCGAGGGGTATAACGAGGTTGAGCAATGGAGTGAACGATTGGCGCATGCAGGGTTGTCTGGTAGTTCAATTTTGATTGAGATCACAGAAGGTTTAATTATGGATACAGACAAGTCGGTAACCAATAAGTTGTTGGTGTTACGTGATGCAGGTATTCAAGTAGCCCTTGATGATTTTGGTACGGGTTATTCGGCTTTATCTTATTTGCAAAAATTGGATATTGATTATTTGAAAATCGATCAATCTTTTGTTGAAGGTTTAGGACCGGACTCTGATGAGCAAGCATTGTGCGAAGCTGTTATCGCAATGGCTCATCGCTTAAAGTTAAAGGTTGTTGCAGAGGGTGTGGAGACGCAAGAGCAGTACGATATTCTAAAGTCTGCTGGTTGTGATTATGGACAGGGCTATTTCTTTTCTAAAGCGCTTTCTATTTCTCAGTTTGAACGTTATTTGGCTTAGTTTTTCCTTTATCACTTGCTAGCAAGCGACTTAAAAAGAGTGCGCTGAGTTAGTACCAATATGATTTTTTTCGTTGTCATTCTTGCGCAGGTGGGAATCCAGGCATTAATCAATACGTTTAAGTCTGGATCTCCGCCTTGCTCTACAGGACGTAGGGTGCTTCAAGCAGCGCAGGAGCGGTTGCTGATCGCGGGGATGACGATGTATTCTTTTTAAGTGTCTCGGTAGTATTTACCTGATATGTTCTATTTGCTTGCTTAGTAATTTTTCGTAAGTCTCGGAAAAATTATTAATACAGCTATATTCAGAGTGTTCTATTTTTTCATGATTGACGCGGTTGTTTAATTGATTGCTATCGAGAGTTTTTTGTTTGATGAAAATCGAAGTTTTTCTTTCTTGGTTGTAAGAGGTCTTTAACTGAGAAAAATTGTCGCAGGTAATATTTTCATCGCTGTCATAGATAAAGCTTGAAAAGCGTATGAGCCAATGTTGCTTTTCTGCGGATTTATTTAATAGATACGCGCAGCATATGGCATTAAATAAACAAGCTTTTTTATCTTTTCCGGTAAAACTAAATAGTAAGGTATTGGGACTTGCAGCAATTTGCTGACCAGAATATAGAGTCAAAACTTTTTGTATTGATGACTGTAAATTTTGATATTGTTTATTGCGAGCTTCCGCGTTGAGTTGTTGGTATAGTTTGTCAAGTGTATGGCAGTGCAGCAACAGTAAGGCTTGGCTATCTTTTTCGGGGGTTAACGGCATTTCAATGACAGGGTTTTTAATAGTAGCCGCCTCATTGGTATTCTTAATTGTTGGGCGCGAGGGTAAAAATAATAAAAAGATAACTAATATGCTTAATAATAAAATTGGCTGATATTGAATCTTATA